>CAVDDI010000051.1:0-10424 GCA_963607675.1 bacterium
ACATGCAATCCTATAACAGGGCTGGCGGGCAAAACGCTCACCGCACGGTTCAGCAAGGGCTCGAACACCTCTTCCGCCCATTCAAGCGCAGGTTTTCGGTCGCCGATATAGTGAACTACCAGGTCTTTCAATCCACCGCATTCCGCAATGTCGGCTTCAAGGATTTCTTGGATTTTTTTCAGGGCCTTCTTGCGCGTACGCACTTTCGCCATGGGTTCGGGGGTGCCGTCGACCACGGTAAGCACCGGGGAAAGGCGCACCAGGTTGCCCAGCAGCGCCGCCGCACCTCCGATGCGCCCGCCCTTCTGAAGGAAGGTGAGGCTTTCAGGGGTGAACAGGAAGCGCGTGCTCTCGATGGCGGCGAGGACCGCCTGCCCTGCTTCCCTCAGGCTCTTGCCGGCGCGCACCGCACGGGCGCCCTCAAGCACCGGGAACGCCTCGTCGAAGCAGCAGGAAGATGAGTCTATCATGCAGTACTTGAAGTCGATGTTGCGCGCCTCCACCGCCCGCGCGGCGCGCAGGGCCCCATCGTAGGTCCCCGAAAGGCCGGTGGAGATCCATATGCCAAGAAGCTCATCGCCAGCCTGGGCTATCTCCTCGAACAGCTCTTCGAACGTGCTTGCGGAAGGCTGGCTGGAAACCGGCGGGTTGTCGGCCATATCGTAGATGCGGGTATAGAAGCCGTCCAAGTCCATCTCGGACTCGACGTGCTCGTGCCCGCCCTCGTTCAGGTACAGGGAAACAACCTGAACGCCTTCGCTCAGCGCAAGCTCTTTGGGCAGCGAGGCCACCGAGTCGGTGATCACCTTGATCATGCGGCACAGCCCCTTTCTTGGTCGGGCTCATGTGGTATTGCCAGGGAAACGCCGATCAAAAACTTCCGCGCGCCACCATATGGGGGCAGGGCCGAAGAAGCTGGGCGGAGGTTCCCTAGGAAAGGCCCAGGAGACGGGAAACCAGGTCACGGCGGCGGTAGAACAGCGAATGCTCAAGGCCAACCGGGTAGGAATGCGGGTTGATGATGCGCTTCTGGCTTTCATCGAGCAGGGCAAGCTGGCTCTTGCAACGGTCGCGGGCCACCAGGGCGCTGCGCGCCTCGGCGGGAAGCACAACCTTGCCACCCCTTGCCAAGGGCTCCAGCAGGGTTTCGTAGCGCATACCCGAAAGGTCCTTCTGGCGCAGCTCGTCGGCAGGGTCAACGATGCGCTCACGGCTTACCGGATGGGTTACGTCGAACACCATATCGCCTGCAAGGGTGCCGCTTTCATGGAAGTAGCGGCGCACATCGAGCACACCGGGGACCGTCTGCTTGGAGCTTTGGCCGGTAACCTTCACGCGAGGCTGCCAGAGCTCTGTTGGGCTGTTGCGCTTAGCGGCAAGCTTGTAGACGCCGCCGAGCGCCGGCTGGTCGTAGGCGGTGGCGAGCTTGGTGCCCACACCCCACGAAGCCACCTTCGCGCCGGAGTTGCGGATAGAGGTGATGGCGTACTCGTCCAAGTCGTTGGAAAGCACCACGCCGGTATCGGCAAGGCCGGCCTCGTCGAGCATCTGACGGGCCTGCTTCGCACGCCAGGAAAGGTCGCCCGAGTCGATGCGGATGCCCGCCAAGTGCTCACCGCGCTCCTTCATCTCAAGACCCACCGTGATGGCGTTCTTCAGGCCCTGGGTGATGTCGTAGGTATCCACCAACAGCACGCAGTTGGTGGGGAATTCCTTAGCATAGGCGCGGAATGCCTCGAGCTCGTCGTCGAAGGCCATAACCCAAGCATGGGCATGGGTGCCCGAAACGGGAAGGCCGAACTCGCGTCCTGCCAGCACGTTGGAGGTGCTGGCACAGCCGCCCACGATGGCTGCGCGGCTAGCGCGCATGCCGCCCGATTCGCCTTGGGCGCGGCGCAGGCCGAACTCGGCAACCGGCGTTTCGGCAGCCAGGCAAACACGCGCTGCCTTGGTTGCTGCAAGCGTTTCAAAGTTCACGCAGTTCAGAAGCTGCGTTTCCAGAAGCTGGCATTGCACTATGGGCCCAACGACGCGCACAAAGGGGTCGTTGGGGAAAACCACGGTGCCCTCACGAACCGCATCGATGTCAACCGTCAACTCCATCGTGCGCAGGTACTCAAGGAACTCGGGGCGGAACAGCTTGCCGCCACCCGGGGCATCGATGGAGGCGAGGTAGCTTATGCTCTCGTCGGAGAACGAGAAGCCCTCCAGCACCTCGGCGATATGGTCCATGCCGCTGGCTATGGCGTAGCCGCCCTTGAAAGGCGTTTCACGGAAGAAGATATGGAAGCATCCCTCTTCCTGCAGCTTCCCGCACGACCAATAGCCCTGCGCCATGGTTATCTGGTACAGGTCGGTCAGAAGCGCGTACTCATCATTGCTCGGCATTGTTCGACGATCCCCCTTCTGGTTTGCGACGGCGGCGGCGCGGCTTGCGGTGGGCAACTTCCCCCTGCCCTGCCTTCGACGCAGGGGCAGCGCCTTCCTGCTTGCGCGGGGCGTTGCGCACGCCCGAGGAATTGCGCCCTGGGCGCTTGGGCTGCTCTCCCTTTTGCTTGCGCTGCTCTTCGGAGCGCTGCTGCTGTTGCGGCTTTGCGCCCTTGCCCGAGCCACGGCGGCTGCGGCGGGAAGAGCTCTCTTTCCTCTTCTGCTGCTGGCCGCCCTTGCCATTCTTCTTCTCCGAGCCGGAATCGGAACGCGAGCCTTCCGGCTTGCCCTCCTGACCGCCACCGCGACGGCGTCGGCGCGGCTTGCGATGCGCTTCGCCCTTGGTGCCGTCGGTGCGGCGGGCACGGCGGCTTTCCTCGGTGGCCACCTTGTCTTTGCCGGTGAACGAGGTCACCTCGAACGTGGTGGTACCGAACATCTCAAGCGGGTCGGCGGAAGCGTACTTCTCGAACACCTCTTCACTTATGCGATTGGGACGCTTGCCCTCACCGGAGACCTCCATCTCGGACAGGGGCACCTTGATGGACTTGCCGTCTTCCAGGTGCAGGGTGACGCATTCCAAGGGCACGTTCACCTCGGTAACGCGGGCGATGCCGCCGGGCACCTCGATCTTGGCGCCGTGCTTGGGCGCGCGCGAGTTCACTTCCTTGTACGTTTCGTACTCGTAGCGCAAACAGCACATCAAGCGCCCGCAGCAGCCCGAGATCTTCTGGGGGTTCAGCGAAAGGTTCTGCTCCTTCGCCATGCGGATGGAAACAGGGGAAAACTCGCCGCCCAGGCGCTTGCAGCACAGTTCCTGGCCGCAATGGCCCAGACCGCCCACCATACGCGCGCTGTCACGCACACCGATCTGGCGCATGTCCACGCGCACGTGGAAATGGCTTGCCAGCTTGCGCACCAAGTCGCGGAAGTCGACGCGCTCCTCTGCCTCGAAGTAGAACACCGCCTTGTCGCCGTCGAACAGGAACTCCACGGCAACTGGGCGCATCTGGTCGCTGGTGTCGGCGGCTAGCTCTTTGAACACCAGCAGGGCCTCGTCGCCTTGGCGAACCAGGTCGGCAGCCTTCTGCTCGTCTTCAGCAGTGGCAAGGCGGATAACCGGTTTCAAGGGCGACTTCAGGCTGGAGACCAGCTCGTCGCTCACCTCCATGACGTCTGCCGTGGCGGTGCCGAACTCGGTGCCGCGCTCGGTTTTGACGATGACGTGCTGATCTGCCTTGATATCGAAATCGGTCGGGTCGAACCAAAGAACCTTGGTTCCCGTCTGCATCTTAATGGGTGTTACCCGAACCATGTAAAACCTCTCTTATCGAAAAAAGAAGCGTGTCCAAGCACGTTTCTGGAGAAACATTATAGCTAAGAGCCTCATCCGTTCGGTACGCTTCGCCCAATGCACCCATAAGCCCTTCGGTGCAGCACCATGCCGCGGCTTCGTCTATCGCCTCAAGGGCATCGACGTTCACTACCAGGTGCGAAGCGCCCTCGTGCACCATGAGCACATCGCGTAACCATGACCTGATGATGGAGGTAAGCTGGCGAAGCGAGGTGCGCGTTGCCATGGTAAGGGCGCGCTTGTGGCACAGCTCTATCTGGCGCAGGGCGGCCTTGGTAAGGTAATCGGCCGATTCCGCAAGCTCATCGCTCTGCTCGGCGCGCACGTTGTCGAGCGGGGCCTTCGATAGCTCTATCAGCTCGGCCGCGTACTCAAGGACATCGCGCTCGTCGGCCAAGCGCAGCGCCGCCAGCACCTCTATCACACGTTGGCGGAACGCCATGCGCTCGGTGCTCTTGGCAAACGATATGGCGTTGGTGATGGAGCCATCGCAAGCCTCTATGGCGATGCGGGCCTTTTCAGCGGAAACGCCCACGCGCTGCGAGAGGATCCCCGCCGCCTCGGTTGCGGGGATGTGGCGGAACGGCACTACCTGGCAACGGGAAACGATGGTGGGCAGCACCCCTTCACGCGTACGCCCCAGGAGGATGAAGGTAACGCCTTCCACCGGCTCCTCGAGCGTCTTGAGGAAGGCGTTGGCCGCCTGGGTGCCCAACAGGTCGGCCCTGTCGATGATGTAGACCTTCGCCTTGGCGCGGATAGGCGCCAGCGTGACATCGGAAACGATCTCGCGCACCTGCTCAACCAGGTAGCCCTGAGCGCCCTCGGGCGAATAGAAGTGGATGTCGGGATGCTTGCGGCGCTCGGCACGCTGGCAGTCGTCGCACTGCCCACAGCCGTTATGGCTGCAGATGATTGCCTGCGCGAACGCATAGGCAGCAGAGGTCTTGTTAGAGCCCGCAGGCCCGGTAAGCAGATAGGCGTGGCTCACGCGGCCGGAAGCTATCGTCGCACGGAGGAACTCCCGCACCCGAGGCTGGCCGAACACTCCGTCGAAGACATCGGCCACGCTATCACTCCCCTAAGCTGATCTGGGCTTTTTCGTCGGTATCGCGCTCGAGTATCGGATCGAAGAAGCCTTCGGCCCATACCGGCGAGCTTGCATCCCAGCCGAACACATCGGCCAGCTCACGGAAGATGGCGCGAGCAGTTTCGTCTTTGGCGCCCGCAGAGGAAACCGTGCGGATGCGCTGCGGGTTCTCGGCGGCGATGCGCGCGAAGGCGCCGTTCACCCGTGCATGGAAGTCGGCGCCGGCAAGCTCGAGCCTGTCGGCATCGCCATGATGCGTTGCGCGTTCCAACCCCTCTTCAGCAGGGGCCTCGATGGTAAGCAGGATGGTACGGCACGGATGGACTCCCTGGCAGGCGAACGCGTTTGCCTGGCGTACGAAGGCAACGGGCAGGCCGCGACCGTACGCCTGGTAGGCAACCGTGGAATCGTAGAAGCGGTCGAGCAGCACCACCGCGCCGCGGGCAAGCGCAGGGATGATGGTTTCCTTCACGATCTGCGCACGGGCCGCCTCGTAAAGCAGGAGCTCTGCCTGGTCGGAAAGGGCATCGTTTTCAGGGTCCAGCAAGATCTGGCGAAGCGATTCGCCGATGGCGGTACCACCTGGCTCGCGCAGGCACAGGACCTCATGCCCCATGGCGCGCAAACATTGCGCCAAGAAGGTGATGTGGGTGGTTTTGCCGGCACCATCGCCGCCTTCGAAGGTGATGAAGATGCCGGGGCCTACGGTATTTTCCTGAGCGGATGCCACAAGCTGTTCCTATCGGTCCAAAGAGTAGATGTCGTTGCCAAGCGTATCTATGCCGACAAAGACGGGGAAATCGACCACCGATATGCGCCTGAGCGCTTCAGTGCCCAGGTCATCATATGCCAAGGTCTCGCACGATTCTATGCACTTCGCAAGATAAGCAGCAGCTCCGCCCACGGCCACGAAGTACACGGCCCCGTTGCGCACACAGGCGTCCTTCACCTCTTGCGAGCGGGTGCCCTTGCCCATGGTTGCCGCCAGCCCGCAGTCCATAAGGCGCGGCGCGGCGAAGTCCATACGCGAAGCAGTGGTGGGGCCGATGGCGCCGAAGGGCCTGCCCGCCGCCGAAGGCGTGGGGCCCGCATAGAAGATGGTCTGGCCTTCCAGGCCATAGGGAAGCTCGATGCCCTGCCCTATTTCGGCAAGCAGGCGCTGATGGCCCGCATCGCGCAGGGTGTACATCGGGCCGGTAAGCAGCAGCGCCTGGCCGGCGCGCAGCTCGCGGGCCTCTTCGGGCTTCAGGGAAAGGCTAAGGCGAATAGGGTCGGCAGCCATGCTAACGCACCCCTTCCAAGCCGGTAAGCGGAACATCCACGGTTCCGCGGCGCGTGGCCGAGCAGCTCATGTTAACCGCCACAGGCAGGGCGGCGATATGGCAGGGGGCCGTGGCGACGCGGACCCCCAACGCGGTGGTGCAGCCGCCCAGCGCACCGGCGCCGATGCCGGTTGCGTTGATGGCGGCAAGCAGCTCGCCTTCGAAGGCAGCCGCGTCGGGATCTGGGTTCAACGTTCCCAGCGGGCGCATAAGGGCGCGCTTGGCCAAGCCACCCACCTTGTCGAACGTGGCGCCCACGCCCACGCCCACCACCAAAGGCGGGCATGCGTTGGCGGCTTTTTCTCGCACGCATTTCAGCACGGTGTCGATAACCCCCTGCTTGCCTGCGCTGGGCGTGAGCATCACCACGCGGCTGGCGTTGTCGGAGCCGCCGCCCTTCAGCATCACATGCAGGCGGCAAACCCCCGGCTCGTCAACGAAATGCACCTCGCAGAAGGCTGGGGTGTTGTCTTGGGTGTTGCCGCGGTCGAACAGGGCGTCCTTAACCACCGACTTGCGCAGGCGAGCATCGATATACGCCTTGCCCACCGCCGCGTTCACGCGCGAGAACACGTTGCCGGGGACCAGCACGTCGGGGCCTGCCTCCAGGCAAACCCACACCGTTCCGGTGTCCTGGCAGATAGGCACGCCATCGTCGGCGGCAACGCAGGCGTTGTTCACCAGCTGGTCCAGCACAACGCGTGCACGGGAGCCGGTTTCGGCCTCTCGTGCCGCAACCAGGCCCGAGAGGATGTCGTCGGGCACGCGCGTTGCCAGCTGCGGGATAAGCGGCAACAACGCCGCTTCCACGCTTTCGGGGGTAACCGTTTTCATGCTCACTGCTTTCACGGGTTCCTATTCGGGAAGGTTCTCCAGGCCCTTCTTCACGCTTGCGGCAGATTCCTGCAGCGCGGCCATCTCTTCATCGGTAAGGTCGAACTCGACGATTTCCTCGACGCCGTTCTTGCCCAGGCGGGTAGGGATGTTCATGTACAGGTCGGAAAGGCCGTACTGCCCATCGATGTAAGAGCACACGCTCAGCACTTCCTTGGAATCGGTGAGGATGGCCTCGACCATCTTCGCGATGGAAGCGCCGGGAGCGTAGTAGGCAGAGCCCGTCTTCAGGAAGGAGACCACCTCAGCGCCGCCCTTGGTGCAGCGCTTGGTGACCTCGGCGATCTCGTCTTCGCTGAGGAGCTCGGTGATGGGGGTGCCCTTCACCGTGGTGAAGCGGGGCCAGCACACCATGCCCTCGCCGTGAGCACCCAGCGCCCAAGCGGTTACGTCGGCCGGGTCGCAGCCCAGCTTCTCGCACACGGCGAAGGAAAGGCGGGAAGAGTCCAGCACGCCGCCCATGCCCATAAGGCGGTTGGCAGGAAGGCCCGACTTCTTGAATGCCAGGTAGGTCATAACATCGAGCGGGTTGGTGACGCAGATGTAGATGGCGTTGGGCGAAGCGGCCATGGCCTGCTCGATGACAGAGGACATGATGCCGGAGTTCACGCCCAGGAGGTCTTCACGGGTCATGCCGGGCTTGCGGGCGATGCCTGCGGTGATAACCACGATATCGGAATCGGCGGTGGCAGCGTAATCGTTGGTGCCGGTTACCTTCACGGTGAACTTCTCCACCGAGCGCATGTGCATCATGTCGAGCGCCTTGCCCTGGGGCAGGCCCTCTGCGACGTCCACCAAAACGACGTCGGCCAAGTTCTTGGATGCGATGATATGCGCTGCGGTTGCGCCAACGTTGCCAGCACCTACGATAGTGACCTTGCTCATTGTTCCTCCTGAACGGTGTTCTTTTAGACAGTGCCGCTTAGGGCACGGATATACCTATCTTACTCTTTGCTGCGCCCTATTCCCCTTTGGCCGCCGAGGCCTTCTTGGAGGGCGCCTTCTTTGCCGCCGCCTTCTTGGGCGCAGCCTTCTTCTTGGCAGCGGGCTTCTTGGCCGTTTTCTTGGCCGCTGCCTTTTCCGCCTTCTTCTTGGCCGCCTCTTCCTTGGCGGGGCAGCTGAAGTTCGGGCACAGCTTCCAGGGGCCGCGCTGCGTGGTGACGATGACCATAGGCGCGCCGCAGCTCTCGCATACCTCCTCGGTTGCGGTGAGCTTGCCGTACTGCGGAAGCGGGTAGCCCGTTTCGCACTCGTCGTAGTTCTCGCAGCGGATGAATCGCTTCAAGGTACGTGGGTTCTTGCGGGCGATGAGCTTCTTGGTAAGGCCCTTTTCCTTGCAGGTTGGGCAGATACCCACCTCAAGGTCGGGCTCTTTGTTGGTTTCGCACAGCGGGTCGATGCACAGCACGCGCGGCTTGGAGCGGAAGGCCGTCACCTTTATCTGGGGCATGCCGCAGGTGGGGCATTTCTCGTCGAGCGCCTCGATCTTGCCCTTGGGAAGCGGGTAGGTGACATCGCAATCGGGCCAGCCGGCGCAGCCGATGAACATCGAGCGCGTTTTCTGGGAAGAGCGCAGCTGCAGGTCCTTGCCGCACTTGGGGCACGGCCCCACATAGGCATCGGCGGCAACGGCATCGGCCAGAGCGTCCTTCACTTCCTCGGAATGGGGCAAGAGGTTCGCCAGCTGCTCGGAAAGCAGGTTGCGGGAATTGGTAACCACCTCGGCCTTGGTCTTCTGGCCTTCGGCGATGTTGTCCATCTCCTCTTCCAGCTCGGCGGTCATGTCGGGGTGGGTGATGTGCGGGGCGAACTTGTCCAGCGCATCGCACACCGCCATGCCAAGCTGGCTGGGTTCGATGGGATCGTTCTGCACGTACTTCACCGTGTACAGACGCTCGATGATGGAGTGGCGGGTAGACTTGGTGCCCAACCCCAGCTTCTCCATTTCCTGGATCAAGCGACCCTGCGAGTAGCGGGCCGGCGGCTTGGTTTGGTCTTTGGTGCAGGTGGCACCACCGAAGGCTATCTGCTGGCCTTCCTCAAGCGCCGGCAGCTGCTCGTCTTTCTTCAGGCCGTACGGGTAGATGGCCCTGAAGCCCGGCTTCACCAGCACATCGCCCTTGGCAACGAACTGCTCGCCGCCCACTTCGAGCGTCACCTTCGTGCCTTCCACCACGGCCGCGTCGGAAAGCGTGGCCAGGAAGCGGCGGGCAATGAGGTTGTACAGCTTGAACTCGGCAGCGGGCAGCTGGTCGGGCGTGGCGCTTGCCGTGGGGTAGATGGGCGGGTGGTCGGTGGTTTCCTTCTTGCCGCGCGTGGCATGCAACGGGCCGCCCGAGAGCAGCTGCTTGCAATACGGCACATAGGCGGGGTTGCCCATCAGGTTCTTCACGGTTTCGCCCAGATCCAAGGAAGAGGGATACACCGTGTTGTCCACACGGGGGTAGCTGATGAAGCCGTCCATGTACAGGCTCTCCGCCAAGCGCATGGTGCGTGCGGGGCTTAAGCCCTCGGCAGAGGCTGCGGCCATGAGGCTGGTGGTGTTGAAGGGCACCGGCGGCGCAACCTTGCGCGTGCGCTTGCCGATGGCCGAAACCGTGGCAGTCGACTTACCTTCCACATGGGCCATGACCGCATCGGCCTCGGCCTGGGCCTTGAAGCGAGCGGTGGCATGCGGCGCCGCGAAGGATTCGTCGCCCTCGCCGAAAGAGCCCTTGATAACCCAGAAGTCCTCGGGGACGAAGGCAAGGCGCTCGCGTTCCTTGGCAACGATAAGTGCCAGGGTGGGCGTTTGCACGCGGCCCGAAGAGCGCACGTTGCCGTAGCCGGCAAACTTCACCAGGGTAAGGTAGCGCGTAAGCACGGCGCCCCAGATAAGGTCGATGTCCTGACGGGATGCGCCGGCAGAGGCAAGGTTGGTGTCAAGCGTTACCAGGTTGCCGAACGCATGGGTGATCTCTTCTTTAGTGAACGCGGAATAGCGAGCACGGGAAACCGGCGCGGTGTCGTTGACCTCCTGGATGCATGAAAGCGCATCGGAGCCGATAAGCTCGCCCTCTCGGTCGAAGTCGGTAGCGATGATGATGGAATCGGCTTTCTTCGCCAGGTTCTTCAGCGAGCGGATGATGTCCTTTTCCTTCGGGCGCTTCTCTATGGGCGAATACACCAGATAGGGCAAGGCCTCCATCTTCCAGGCCTTAAGCTCTACACCATCTTCGGTGAAGGGTTTTTTCTTCTTGAAAGGGGGTTTTGCCAGGGTTGAGGGGATGTCGGCATCCATAACCTCGCCATCGGCGGTAACCCCATGCCAGCCACCGCGCTTCTTGTACACCAAGGC
>CAVDDI010000052.1:0-10410 GCA_963607675.1 bacterium
CACCATGCTCGGCCATGCGGATAAGGGAACGGTTGGTGCCCTCGATCAACTTCACGGTAACGCCGGGCATCTCCTTGGACATACGGGCAACCACCTTCGGCATGAGCACGCGCCCACGACTATGGGAAATGCCCACCTTCAGCACGCCGGCAGCGCCATTGGATACCTCCCCTATCTGGCGGATCATGTCACGCTGAGCCTGTCGTTGCTCGCGCGCGTACATAAGGAACACCTTGCCGGCCGGCGTGAAGGATATGGGCGTTCCGCGCACCACCAGCTTCGCACCAAGCTGCTTTTCCAGCGAAACCAGGCGCGCGCTCAATGTTTGCTGGGACATCTGAAGCTCGTCGGCGGCCTTGGTGAAGCTCTCGTTTTCGGCCAGCTTGATGAACCAGTCCCATCCTTCAAGGCTCACTTTTTCCTTCTTCCCGTTAGGCCCCAAACGATGCAATCGGCAACTCAACAGATCCGAAGCATCCGTAGAGGCAGTCGATGGGGCCGTTTCCGTTCGCCTGGAATGTTATACCGCTATCCAACGATTTTTGTTACTCAACAAAATTAATTGGCGTTTAACAATAAATAAACGGTCATTTCACGTAAAATCAACGACACAGCGAAAGGGCCCCGATCCAAAAAATCAGGGCATCCAACGGCAAACGCCCGAAGAGCCATCCCGCCTTTCGCATAGGAAATGAAAGTGAGAAGAAATGAAGAAGAAGCTTTTGGCGGTCTTCGCCTGCGCCTGCGCCGCAGCCATGGCACTGGCCCTGGCCGGTTGCAGCAGCTCGTCCAATTCCGACAGCAAGGAACTGCGCTTCGTAACCGGCGGCGAGTCTGGCACCTACTATGCCTACGGCAGCGTTCTTGCCCAGTACGCCACCAACAACGCAGGCCTCAGCGTGAACGCCCTTTCCTCCGAGGGTTCCAAGGCCAACATCCAGTCCCTCGAAAGCGGCGAGGCTGAACTGGCCTTCTGCCAGACCGACGTGGCAACCTACGCTTACAAGGGCACCAACCTGTTCGACGGCGCTGCCTACACCGACTTCTCCGTCGTTGCCGCGCTCTACCCCGAGCAGGTGCAGATCGTTACCTGCGATTCCAGCATCAAGACCGTTGCCGACCTGAAGGGCAAGACCGTTTCCGTAGGCGCCGCCAACTCCGGTGTGTACTTCAACGCCGTTGACATCCTTGGTGCTTACGGCATCGATGTGAACAGCGACATCTCCGCCGTGTACCAGAACTTCGCCGACTCCGCCGACTCCCTGAAGAACGGCAAGGTCGACGCTGCGTTCATCGTTGCCGGTGCACCCACCACCGCCATCACCGACCTTTCCACCTCCAAGCAGGCCTACCTGGTATCCATGGATGCCGAGCACATCGCCACGCTGCAGGAGACCTCTCCTTACTACGCTGAGGCAACCATCCCTGCCGGCACCTACTCCGGCATGGAGTCTGACACCACCACCGTTTCCGTTCTCTCTGTTGTCCTTGCCAACAACTCCGTAAGCGAAGACGACGTGTATGCCTTCACGAAGTCCCTCTTCGACGGTGCCCAGGACAACGCCGAGGCACATGCCAAGTACAAGGAACTCAGCCTTGAGACCGCTTCCTCCATCACCTCCGTTCCTTACCATGCTGGCGCAGCCAAGTACTTCAAGGAGCAGGGCGTAGAGGTTCCCACCGCTTAATGGCCTAGCCACCGAAACCCGCTGACGTAGCGAAAACGACAGCAAGCCTGAAGGGTCGCAGCGCGCAGATGCCGCTGCGACCCTGATTTGCTGCAAAACGCCTTTCGCGCACGCTGCGCTCTTGAAGCCGGTGGGACGCTGAAACCGCCCCACCCCGATAGCCCAGCGCGCACGCAATGCGTATGCCGTACCCGACCCCACCACAAGGAGAGCTATGAGCATATTCAACACAAGCAAGTTCGATATCAAGAAGAAAAGCGAGGTGGAAGACGAGCAAAGCGTACCCAGCAACGCCGACGTCGATGTAGACGAGGTAATGCGCAAGTACGACCGCGAGTCGAACACCCGCATCTGGACGGGCATCCCGAAGGCCGTCGTCACCGGCGTCATGGTGCTGTTCTCCGTGTACTGCCTGTACATGACGCTCTTCAGCGTGGAGCAGGCGGAAACGCGGCTGGCCCGATTCCTGGCCTTCGTCGTGGTCATCGGTTTCCTCATGTACCCCGTCTCCAAAACCGGGCACTCCCCCAACCACATCCCGTGGTACGACATCTTGCTCATGGTGATAGGTGCCGCATCGTTCATGTACTTCGCTGTGAACACCACCCCCATCCTCATGATGGGAGCGCGCATCGGCACGCTGGAACTGGTAATGGGCATTTGCGGCATCGCAGTGCTCATCGAGCTATGCCGACGCTGCGTGGGCCTGCCCATCATCATCGTGGTGGGCTGCCTGGTTATCTACGCGTTCTACTGGCAGTTCAGCCACGGCAACGATTTCATGCGCGCCCTTACCAACGTGGTGCAGAAGCTGTTCTACACCACCAGCGGCGTCATCGGCACGCCTACCAACGTGTGTTACACCTACATCGTGCTGTTCATCATCTTCGGCGCATTCCTTGAGCGCACCGGCATCGCCAACTTCTTCATCTCGTTCGCGAACCGCATCGCCGGCTGGTCTTCCGGCGGCCCGGCAAAGGTTGCCGTCATCTCCTCGGCGCTATGCGGCATGGTTTCCGGGTCTTCCGTGGGAAACACCGTTACCACTGGCTCGGTAACCATCCCCATGATGAAGAAAACGGGCTACCGTCCCGAGTTCGCCGGCGCTGTTGAGGCAGCATCCTCCACCGGTGGCCAGATCATGCCCCCCATCATGGGCGCGGCGGCGTTCCTTATGGCAGAGTACATGGGCATCCCCTACATCGAGGTTGCCACCATCGCCATCATCCCCGCCATCCTGTACTTCGGCGGCATCTTCTGCACCGTCCATCTGGAGGCAAAGAAGCGCGGCCTGAAGGGCATCCCCTTCAACGAGCTTCCTACCTGGATCTACCTGCTGAAGAACTGCTATCTCATCATCCCGCTGGTAGTGCTGGTATGGATCGTTTCCGCCGGCATCTACACCATGGCCGTTTCCGCAGCCATATCCATCTTCGTGGCGTTCGTCATCGGCTATATCCACTTCTTCCTTACCAACTGGGCCGAGCGCACCGAGGAAGACACCTTCGGCAGCGTGTTGCTGGAAACCACCAAGACCGCTCTCTGGACCGCTGCCGATGCCTTCGCAGCCGGCGCCCGCAACTCCATCTCCGTAGCCGTCGCCTGTGCGCTGGCCGGCATGATCGCCGGCTGCATCACCGTTACCGGCCTTGCTTCCGTGCTCATTAACGCCATCGTCATGGCTGCGGGCGACTACCTCATCATCGGCCTTGTGCTCACCATGCTGTGCTGCATCGTCCTGGGTATGGGTGTTCCCACCACGGCGAACTACTGCATCATGGCCGCAACCTGCGCGCCCATCCTTATCCAGCTGGGCGTGCCGCTGGTATGCGCCCACTTCTTCGTGTTCTACTTCGGCATCCTGGCCGACATCACCCCACCGGTTGCACTGGCCGCCTACGCGGGCTCGGCAATCGCGAAGTCGAAGCCGATGAAGACGGCAGTGAATGCATCGCGCTTGGGCATCGCAGCCTACATCGTGCCCTTCATCTTCGCGTACTGCCCCGCCCTTATCATGCAGGTGCCCGTTGAGCCCTACATGGTGGTGGTGAACACGGCAATGGCGCTGTTCGGGCTGTTCGGCATCGCGGCAGGCATCGAAGGCTACCTGTTCGGCAAGATCAACGTGGTGCTTCGCATCCTGGCCATCGTCGCAGGCCTGGTTATCATGCTGCCCATGTCAGAATCCGACGGCATCACCTCGCTTTGGATGAACGCCATCGGCTTCGTGTTCGTGGCCGGCGTGTTCGCCTACCAGAAGCTGCGCCATGGCAAAGATAAAAACGGCGGCAGCGGCGAAGGCACGGGCATCGAGGCCGCAGCGTAGCCCCAGGCTGCCCTTTGCGGCGAATCCCCACGAACGCAAGCGGTGCCGGCCAATCAGTCCGGCACCGCAACCGAAACGCACACCCTCAATCCGAAACGAGGATTCATGGATATCAAAGAAACCATCTGGGTCACTGGCTGCAACGGCTTCCTGGGCCGCGAGATAGTCAAGCGCCTGAAGGAAGCCTACAACTGCACCGTGGTAGGCACCGATGCCGAGTTGACCGTGACCGACCCCGACCTGGTAGACGCCTTTGCGCAGGACCTGCGCCCCGACGTCATCATCAACTGCGCCGGCATATCCCGCTCGGTTGCCGGCCTGGGCAACCGAATCCACGCCTACGAAGTGAACGCCCTAGGCGCGCGCAACGTAGCCCTTGCGGCGAACAATGTGGATGCCCTTATGGTGCAGATCTCCACTGACGACGTGTTCCCCGTGCGCATGGCAGAGCCTGCCAACGAGTTCGACACGCCCCACCCCGAAACCCCTTACGGCAAGTCGAAGCGCGCCGGCGAGGTCATGGTGCGCGACACCACGCCCAACCACCTCATCATCCGTTCTTCCTGGGTATACAGCGCAGACGGCAGCCAGGTGAAGAACGCGCTCGACGCCGCCAAGGCCGGCAAGACCATCGGCGCCCGCACCGACCAGATTGCCTCGCCTACTTCGGTTTCCACCTACGTCGACTTCCTTATCAAGGCAATCAACCGCAAGGCAACCGGCACCCTGCACGTTACCAGCCGCGGGCTGGCAAGCCGCTACGAGTTCCTCACCCGCGTGCTCACCGTGTGCGGCTACGACCCGGCCAAGGTGCTTACCCCTGAATCCGATCTGGTAACGGCAGAGCAGGTAGAGCTGGAAAGCCTGATGCTGGAAATGTTCGGAGCAGAGCTGCCCACCTGGGAAGAAGATGTGGACGCCTACTTCAAGGAAATCGGGCTTGCGAAGTAGACTCGCCCCCTATGCCCCTCTGGAAACGAGCAGCCCGCCTTGGCGGGCTGTTTTCGTGCAGGGCAACAAATGCGCAGAGAAAACAAGGCAAGGCCGCGACAACCATGCCGCGGCCTTGCCTTGTTTAACTGTTTCGCGCCAAAAGGCTGTGCCCTTCGTGTGGCTATTTGCTCCGATGCAGCAGCTTGGAGCCCATCACGATGCAGCCTACGCCCACTGCAACGCCGACCGTGATGGCAACGCTTCCCATCGCAATGGCCATCGCACCCGAGTGGCGCATCGTCTTCAAAGCCTTTTCCATAGCGTCCTCGCTTTCAACCTGCTGTTGCCGGATTCACGGGATCGTGAATCCGCATCCCCTCTATGACGCTTTAGCGTGCTAAAGAGGGACTGCCCTACTTGCACGCTTATTTTAGCGTGTTTTATGCGATAACATATTTAGCTCGAAAAAGGAGGCCGCATGACCACTGTCGACGATACTCAAGACGCCATCTTCGCTGAAGAGCAGGCTCATCTCTCGGAAACCTATGCCACCATCGAAGCCATGGAGCAAGGCGTTCTGGCGCAGATGCGCAAGACCGCCCAAGAGGCCGAGGAAGACAAGAAGAACATGGCCGACGAGCTGGCCTCCAACTTCGCCAGCGACGGCGAGAAACAGGAAACGTACATCGAATACGCGAACATGAACAGCGTCATCGACTCGTATAACCGCGCCCAGCGCGCCGCTGCCGATAAACTCACCGCCATCCGCATCCTGAAGCCCCAGCCCTATTTCGCGAAGGTGGTGCTGCAATACCGTGCCGGCGCAGAGCCCAAGGAACTCTACATCGGCAACGCCGGGCTTTCCGACGAGAACTACCAGCGCCTGGTGGTGGACTGGCGCAGCCCCGTGGCCGAGGTGTACTACAACCAGGCCGACGGCCCCACCTCCTACGAGGCGAACGGCCGCACCATCAACGTTGACCTGAAGCTGCGCCGCCAGTTCGACATATCCCACGACAGGTTGAACGCCTGCTTCGACACCACCGTTGCCATCGAGGACAAGCTGCTGCTGGCCTCGCTTTCGCGACAGCGCACATCGCAGATGCAGGCCATCACCACCACCATCCAGAAAGAGCAGAACGTCGTCATCCGCCATGAAGACGTGCCTGCCCTGCTGGTGAACGGCATCGCCGGCAGCGGCAAGACGTCCGTGCTGCTGCAGCGCATCGCCTACCTGTTCTACCAGAAGCGCGATAGCCTGGACCCGCGCGAGGTGTTCCTTATCACGCCGAACCCGGTGTTCCGCACCTACATCGACCACGTCCTGCCCGACATGGGCGAGCGCAACCCCAACATCCTCACCTGGGCAGAATTTGCAAAGGGCCTTATCCCCCCGGGGCGCGATTTCCTGCGCGAGGATTCAACCGTCGAAGAGCTGCAGCGCATCGACGAGGCGGTGAAGGGCCTGGAATTCCAGGACAAGGACTTCCGCGACATCAAGAGCCAGGGCACGGTGCTCATTTCCGCCCAGCAGATTGCCCGGGCCGCCGCCAAATTCAAGAACGCGCCAGCAGGCCCGCACCGCATCACCCTTATCCGCGAAGAGCTGGAAACACGCCTGAACAGCCGCCTTGGCCAGATGGCGGGAAGCTCCGCCGCGCAAGACGTGGTAAGCGAGCTTGACTACAACACCCAGCTGAGCGTGTTCGGCGAACCGGTGGTGATGGATACCGAAGAGCAGGCGAAGAAGTACACGCTGAAGTTCCTTACCCAGCAATACGAAAGCGCATTCGAAGCCGTGCGCAACGACTACTGGCTGCGCGTGGACCGCATCGGCAAGCGCATCGCGGGCATCGAAGAGCTTACCTTCATGGAATGGCTTTACCTGAAGATCGCCCTTACGGGCATGGGCAACCCATCCGCCAAATACGTGATGATCGACGAGGTGCAGGACTACTCCGCCGCCCAGCTTGCCGTGCTAGCACGCTACTTCCGCCGCGCCAACTTCCTGCTGTTGGGCGACGAGAACCAGGCCATCATGCCGCAGACCGCGTCGTTTGCCGAGATCAAGCGCGTGTTCGAAGAGCTGCGCGGCACGGTAAGCGAATGCCACCTTATGACCAGCTACCGTTCCACCCCCGCCATCACCGACCTGTTCGCCAAGCTGGCGGTTACCGCCGACGGAATGCAGATATCGTCCGTTCAGCGCGAGGACACGAAGCCGGAGGTCATCGAATGCGCAAACGTCGATGAATACGAACGCGAGCTGCGCCGCGTGGCAGCCGAGCTGAACGGTTTCGAGGGAACCGCCGCGCTGGTGGCTCTTGACGAGGAAGCGGTTCAGCGCACCGCGCAACTGCTGGGAGAAGAGTCTCCGCAGATCGTCGACGGGAGCAAGGCGCTCCCCGATTCGGGGTGCATCCTCCTAGCACTACCGCTTGCAAAGGGCTTGGAGTTCGACCACGTGGTGGTAGTCGATGCCAGCAGCAGCGCATTCCCCGAAAACGACCTCTCGCGCCGGCGCCTGTACACCGCGATCAGCCGTGCCACCAGCACCGTTACCGTGCTGAGCAACGGCAGGCTTTCCACCCTGCTAAGATAGTCGAAGGCCATGGCGGCACCATGGCGCAACGCGCACCGAAACCGATACAGGAGCACCCGTGAGCGAACCGAGCAACCAGAACCAATCTCCGCAAAAGGACTACATCGATGATGAGGCGCTGAAGCGGATGATGAAGGCCGCAGAGCCCACCTTCATGGAAAAGTACGGCTCGTGCCTGATCACGTTCGTGCTCATCGCCATAAACGTGGTGGTGTTCGCGGCAGAGGCCGTGATGGCAGGCTTCACCGTAGACATCGACGCACGCACGCTGTACCAGATGGGCGCCATGTACGCACCTGCCGTCCAGGGCATCGGCGACGTGTACCGCTTCGTTACGCCCATGTTCCTGCATGTGGATCTTATGCACCTGCTGTTCAACATGGCGGCGCTCTACAGCGCAGGAGTGCTGCTGGAATACCTGCTGGGCCGTTGGAACTACCTGCTGCTGTACTTCATTGCAGGCATATCGGGCAACGCCCTTTCGTTCCTCACCGACACGCTTACCGGATCCTACGCAGTTTCCGCCGGCGCTTCCACCAGCATCTTCGGCCTATTCGTCGCCATCGCCTTGCTGGGCGTGCTCTCGAAGCGCAACCGCGCGTTCCTTGCCCAGTACAGCAAGGGCATGCTCTCCGTCATCGGCATCAACATCGCCTTCACCCTGCTGGTACCCAGCGTTTCCCTAAGCGGGCACTTGGGCGGCGCCTTGGGCGGCCTTGTTGCCATGTTCATGGTTCCCAGCAAGAATCTGCGCGTCCCCGTTGCCGTGCGCATCGTGGTTGCCCTTGCCTGGGTGGCAGCGCTGGTGTACCTGGGCATGTACTTCGGGCTTCTGAGTTAGCCTCAAGGACGGTAAGGAGCCAATCATGCCTGCCTACCAGACCATAGAAGGCCGTGCCATCGGCGAGATAGAAGAGAAGAAGAGCCGCTTCATTGCGCAGCTTTGCCACGTTGAAACGGAAGAGGAAGCCCTGGCGTTCCTCGAGGAAATCCGATCAGAGCACCGCATGGCGCGCCATAACGTGTACGCCTACATCCTGCGCGGCGAAGGCGCCTCCGAGCGCATCCGCTATTCCGACGATGGCGAGCCGCAGAAAACCGCCGGCCTCCCCACCCTGCAAGCGCTTCAGCATGCGGGCCTGACCGACGTTGCCGTGATGGTTACGCGCTACTTCGGCGGAACGCTGCTGGGCACCGGCGGGCTGGTACGCGCCTACACGCAATCTACCCAAGCCGCCATCGCAAAAGCGCATCTGGTAACGGTTTCCATCTGCGTTGACATAACGCTGCGCGTGGCTTACCCCCTATACGATCAGGCAAACCGCATTGCCGCAGACTGCAATGCCAAAACCCTGAACACGCAGTTCACCGATGCGGTAACCATGCAGCTGCGCATGCTCGACGGCACGCAAGAGCCATTCCTGAAGAAGATCACCGAGCTGTGCCATGGGCAGGAAAACCTCACCGTTTCCAACCCCATCGAAGCGGTGTTCTAGGGACGAATCCCGCGAAGGCATCAGAATGAACCCGCAGCGCCTTCGTCTCCAAGACGTGGCAGCCAACGGCTGAACCCACCGCAGACGCAAGAACGGCCCTCGCACAAAGCGAGGGCCGTTCAACTTGGAGCCTTCAGGAAAGCCGAGGCACTGCCCGGCACTGAACCGCAGCACCCCTACAGGTCGCGCTTGCGCAGGACGGTAAGCGCGCAGGCAAACCCGATCGCTATGCAGACCGCGGTCGGCACCAGCACGTGCGCATACCCCATTCCCTCGAGCACCAATTCGCCATCGACGACGGCCGAGCTGAGGATATTGACGGCGCTCACCGGAAGCCATTCAACGACGCTGGCCCATGCCTGCGCTATATCGGGCAAGCCGCCAAGCGCCAGCGAGACAATGGTTGAGATAAGGCCTCCGCCAAGGGAAATGCCCAAGATGTAGGCAATCACGTTGCTCTTCAGCACCCACAGCACCGCAAGGGTAAGGCAAGCGCATCCCCAGCAGACAAGCGTCGTCAAGACGATCCAGAGGATGAAGGAAACCGCAGAGGTGCCCTCGGTGAAGCCACCGGAGATCAACGCCACCAGGAGCGTGACAACAAGGCCAACGATCACGAAGGCGAAGCTGACGACCAACGCCAGCGCGAGCTTTTCCATGAAATAGACCTTCTTGCCGCACGCGCTTACGACAGAGCGGTTGAAGCCCGATCGCATATCGGCCCAGCATAAGGTGGCGCTGCGCAAAGAGCAAAGCAAGGGAAGCAAGCCCAGCCACAGAAGCGACCCGGCAACCCCCAAAGGCGAAGAGAAGCCCAAGGAGCCAACATCTTCAGAGCCGGCCATGTCGCTCATCATGTTCACAAGAAGGGGCATCACAACCACGTTCAGCAAGATGGCGGCAACCAGAACCACAAGGAACCAATGGGTGTTGCTCGAGGGCCGCAGGATGCGGCGGATATCAGCGCGAAGAAGCGATGTCATGGCTATCGACCTCCCTGAGGTTGCGGTTGACCCTTTGGTGCGGAAGCGGGATTGCCCATCAGCTCCAGGAAGAACTCTTCCACATCGCGCTGGGTGCGCACCAACTCGAGCACCTGCAGGTTCGCGTTGAAAAGAGCCAGCGATACCTTTTCCAGGTTGCCTTCCGCGCCGGGCACCAGCAGCACCCCATCATCGGAGGTGGTGATTATCGCACCGGGAAGAGCAGAAGACACTGCCTTCGCCGCGCCATCCATATCGGTGCAGCGCACACGGATAAGGCCGGCCGCCATCTCGCTCATGCGCTCGGCGCCGAACTCGATGGCCATGGTGCCGGCATTGATCACGCCGAAACGGGTGGCGAAGCGGTTCAACTGGTCAAGCA
>CAVDDI010000053.1:0-10381 GCA_963607675.1 bacterium
GCTCACAGTAGTGGTCGTAGTGGTGGTAACCACCTTTTCCCCACCGGTCGGATCGCTTGGCACCACCTCGGGCGTGGGCTCGGGATCGGGCTTCGGCTCAAGGTAGGTGTTGCTGAACGTCAAGCCGTCCAGGCTTTCGCCGATCTGGCTTTCCGCCTTCAGCGTGCCGTCGCCGTTGTCGGTAACCTTCACCACCACGGCATAGGTGGCGCCGTCGTAGGCAACGTTGTCGATGGTCTTGCCACCGTCAACCTCGCGCAGGGTGTACACGTACTCGCCAGGCTCCGTGTAGGTTAGCGAGCTCAGGGCCACTGCACCGCTGGCGGTGTTGGTACCCGTCGCCACCGTTTCTCCGTCGGTATCAAGAAGCTCGAAGCTGAACTCGCCCTCGGTAAGATCACGACCGATAAGCTTCTTGTTCACCGCCACCTGGTCGGTAACGCTCATCGTGGTGGGCTGCACCGAGTAGTGGTTGGTGAAGGTGAACGGCGAGCCCACAACCTCTGCGGTGAGCTTGCCCTGCCCATCGTCGGTCACCTTGACGGAGATCGTCTTCACAGACGTGTCGTTGACAACGCCTGGGACGCTGCCGCTTTCCGTTACCTTGTACACGAAGGTATAGGAGCGGGCTTCGCTGGCGGGAACCAGCTCATCGGCATACGCGGGGGTTGCGCCCAGCGTCAGCGCCGGCGCGCCCTGCGGCTCGGCATCGCTTACCGACTTGGCGGTATCTGTGCCAACCAGGTCTGCCTCGGTGCTGCCTTCATTCTGGCCGGAAAGCTCGCTGGCCAACTGGTTATCGACATCGCCCTTGGCGTCGTCGCCGCTCTTGGCCGCCTCCTGCTTCTGCGCAGAATCCGCCTTGGCGCTAACCCCTTCCTGCGCCGTACCGGCCTCGAGCTGGCTTGCCACAGCGACACCGGATTCAGCCTCACCGCTTACCCCGGATTCCTTGGCGGCTTCGGTCTCGGCTTCGCCGCCCTGCGTGGTCCCCTCAGATGCAGGGTCGGCTTCTTCCGTCTTGCCCAGCGCCTTGTCCAGGTCTTCCGCCGTGAACTCGATCTCGTCGAAGGCGATGTTGCCGTTGGCGTCGTTCTTGGCGGTCACGTTATCCGGTAGCGGCGCATTCGCGTCATCCGAGCTCAGGGTGAAGGTGAACTTGCCGGCAATGCTGTCGGGCGAAAGCCCTGCGGCATGCTCAAGCACCTTCACGCCCGAAATGGATACGTTGGTGGAAGCAGCCTTGTACTCGTTCTTGAACGTGATCTTGGCAGGGTTCACCTCGGCCGAAAGCGTGCCGCTGCCGTTATCGGTCAGCTTCACGGTGAAGGCAACCGACGAAACGGTGGGCGTTATCCCCTTCTCCGACAGGCCATCGGTCTTCTCGTAGGCAACATAGTCCACAGTCCAGCTGTTGCCGTCCTTGGTGGCATATCCCTCCTTCGCCAATGCGGTAAGGCCCTCGGTGTTGTAGCTGAACGTACCGAAGCTGATGTTGCCGCCGGCATCGTTGGTCGCCGTAAGCAGATCGTTGCCACCCTTGGCATACTTCACACCGAAGCTGAACTCACCGGCAGCCATGTCACGGCCGGTAAGAACCTTGTTCGCAGAGATGCTCACCGGCTCCTTGGTCTCGGCCTTGTAGGTGTTGGTGAACGTAGCCCCTTCCACCTGGGCAGATGCCGTCAACTGCCCATCACCGTTGTCGGTCACCGTTACCTTGATGGTGGCCTTGTGGGTATCGCAGCTAAGACCGCTGCCGCCCGCATCCTCTTCTTTGACGGTGTAAGTGAACGTCTTCGAAGATGCTCCGTCCAGCATTTCGGGCGTGAACGTCATGGTGCCGAACGAGAAGTTCTCCGCATAGTCCTTGCTAACGGCCACCAAAGAAACCTCATGGCCATCGATCTGGGGCATTGGGCCGCCGTCCTTGGCAAAAATATAGAAGGTGAAGTGCTCGTTTTCCTTCCAGTCGCGGCCTTCCAGCACCTTCGTCAGGCCTGCCGCAGCAGTGTCGTAGATGGCCGGACCCGCGTACCTGTTGGTGAACGCAACCGTGTTGCCAACCCTGCCGTCAACCGTGGTTACCACATTCAGGGTGCCGTAATGGTTGTCGGACACCGTGATATGCACCTCATGGCTTGCCGTGTCGTAGGTAACGCCGGAAAGCTTCTGGGCATCTGCAGGAACCACCTCGGCTACCGTGAAGGTGAACACCTTGCCGTCATCAGCCTGCGTGAACTTCACGTTGGCAAGCTTCTTCATAACGTCGGCAATCCCCGCAGCCGAACGGTCGTTGGTGAAGCTGAGGTCGGCATCGGTGAGCAGCGCCTTGGAGGCATCGTCGGCGCCGGTGATGGTGAAGGCAAACTCACCCGCGGCCATGTCGCGCCCGGTCAGGGTCTTGGAAACCTGCAGGCCGCCGTTGGCGCCGTAGTCGTAGCTGGATGTGTAGGTGTTGGTGAACACCATGGTTTCAACAGGAGCCAGCTCGCCGGTCTGCTCGGTGCCCGAATCATCCTTGGTCTGGGTCTTGACAGACTCAACCTTCAGCGTGCCGTCCCCGTTGTCGGAAACCGTTACCACGACCTGGTAAACCGCCTGGGACGCAGAGACTCCCTGGTTGATAACGCTATCTTCCGCAGATTCGTAAACCTTGTAATAGTAGGTGCCCGGTGCGATATAGGTAATATCACCGAAGTTGAAGGCAGCTGGGTTGTCCTCGCCTGCAGGCGCGCCATCAGGCAGATTGCTGACGCTTACCTCGTCAACAACGGGAAGAGGGGCATTAGGCGTGGGATCCGCGCCCACGATCTTGAAGACGAAGGAGTCGGAGTTCAGCCAGTTGCGGCCCATGAGGATCTTGGAGCCAACAAGGTTGCCTGCGCCGTCAAGAGTGCCCGAGGCGCTGTACTTGTTGGTGAAGCTTGCCGTCGCGGTCTTGCCAGCTTCGAAAGTGCCGGCAACTGCAACAGGGCTGCCATCGTCGTTCACCGGAGCAGTCTGAGTGAAACCATCAGGCAAGCTGGCCTCGGAAACCTCGTAGGTCCAGCCGGCGCTCAAGCCGAACACCTGCAAGGTCTGCCCATGCTTGATGGAATGGGTTGCTTTGCCCTGGTTGTCGAAGGCCAGATCGAAAGCTTCGCCAGCAGCGGTTCCGTCTTCGTTGAGGACCTTGGCTTGAAGGCTCTTGCCCGCAGCATCGGGAACGCCGATGTTGAACGTGAAGTCGGTATCCTTGTAGCTGTCCAGATCGAAGCCCTCGGACACCTGAACGGTCTTCTTAACCTCTAGCGTGGCCGGGTTTTCCACCGACAGCTTGCCGTTGTTGCCCAGGTAGGGCGTAACCGTCGTTGCGGCAGCAACAGAGGTTTCGCTGTTCCATTTGGGGTTCAGCACGTCATTGGCCGTACCGGTAACGTTGCTTTCCTTCGCCTTGTACAGCTGGTTGATATATACCAGGCGCGCCGTGCCCTTCTTGAAGTAAGCGCCGTCTGCATCGGTTCCGATAGCACCTACGAAAGCGGCAGCTTGATCACCGGGGAACGTACGCACTTCGGTATTGAGCACGGGCGCCCCGTTAACCATGCTGTAGTAATCATGCTTGTAGTAATAATCGCTCCCGCTCACAATCGCAGTTGCGCGAGTGGTGCATCTCTGATCACTGTAGATTGGCGTGTCTTCCGTGAAGTAGTAGTAGCTGTTGCCCGAAGAGGGGTCGAACTGGGAAGTGGTGTCACCGAGGTACTCGTTGCCGGTCCACTTGTTGGCGTAGAAGCTCACCTTGCCGTTTTCGTCGGTATTGTCCTCGATGTAGGATTCCATGTCGTCATCGGGGTTTGCCAGCAAATCGGCAACCTCTGGCTTCAACCCGGAAGAGTAGAACACGGAAACAGGGGTGTTCGCAGTAACGCTCATCTCACCGTTCGTCAGGTCAACCTTGAAATTGCGCAGCGGGATAAGCGATGCAGGAATCTTCACCTGCACCATGTCGCCCGTAGCCACGTTGCCGGAATGGGTCACGGTAATAACCATATCGCTTAGGTCGCCCGCCTTGATGCCAGACCGAGCCTCGCCACTGAAGTGATAGGTGTCGACATTTCCCTCCGTGGTCTTGGAGTCGCAGGTGCGAATTTGATGGTCGTAAACAAGCGTCGAAAGGTCAGTCACCTGCATATAGTCGCCCAGCTGATCGCTGAACGTGATATAGCCCGATGTGCTCTCGTAGCCTTCTTTGGTGTCGGTCGGATAGCCTGCGCTCTTCGCTATCTCCTCGGAAATCTCCTTGAAGATATTATTGAGCTGGTCGGCATCGCTCGCACTCTTATAGAATGCGCTGTCCTTGGCGCGGTCACCGAAGCTCCAGGTATAGCCAGCAGTACTGCTTCCGCTACCCGTATACGTGGCCGCAGGATAGTTGCTCGATACCGCATGAAGGAATTTGTTCGCATTGGAATTTGTGGACTCTGGGTCATCGCTGGGATCAGCTCCCGCAAGGACACCGATGGTATATACAGTTACCCCGTCAGCCTTCATTTCTGCGGCAGTCGCAACAGCAGGGCTGGCATATGCGGGATTGAAATCTTTCTCATCTCCACCGCTCATGGTGGGAACACCGTCAGTGAAGAAAACCACGACTTGCTTTGCGCCTTCGCGCTTGGAGCTCAACATTGCCTGCGCCTGCGCCAAGCCAAGGTCAGACCTCGTGCCTTGACTGGTGCCTAGGCTGGAAATAGCATTCTTGATTCCGGCTGCCTCAGCATCGGTGCAAGCGGTCATCTCCTTATTGGTGGTTGCTTGGTAGTTGTAGCTCACCACGGCCACTCTGTGCTGCTTGGCCGTATCCGAAACACCTTTGTTCTGCTCGGCAATCGCATCCACAAAATTGTTTGCGGCACTCTTCAACGCGTCGATCTTAGACGTACTTCCGCTAATGGTCTTGGTCATGGAAGACGACGTGTCCAACACCAACACGATATCGAGTGGTGCGGTCGCCGTGGACAAGAGGTTCGAAGTCGACGAAAGCGCGGTAAGCGCCGTCAGGAAATCGGAGTCAGCGGCCTTCTTCACCGTGATGCCGCCGTTGGTCATGTCATCCGTTGAAACCGTCTTGTCGGTCCAGATGCGCCCAACGTTCTTGGTGTCCTGGGCAATAAGGCCCGCCCAATCCCAGATGGTGGACGGATCTGCAACAGCCGTCGTTGAAAGCCCCTCTGCGTTGGCGCCCGTGCTTCCGCCGTCCTGTTGCCCGTCCGGTCCTGCGGCAAATGCCATGCTGCCAGCAAAGGGAGAAACAACCAGAACCAATGCGAACGCGACAAGCGCCTTCACCAATCCCCTCCGTTTCATGGTACTCATCTCCTTTCTTCGCAGCGGGCCTTTCCGCCACGTCTTTCTCAATAAAGATGGAGGAAACGTGCAGGGATTTTTAGGCCGCACATACGGCAGCCCTCATTAAGGAAAACCAATAAACAGTGGTTTACCAGGGATTTTGCGTAGGGGTCGTATGTACGGCCCCTTCAACTAAGTTCTTAAGCGGCCCTCGGCCGATAATCCCGCGTTGCAGCACACGCATCCAATAGAATGGGATAATGCAAAAAGGGCCAGCCCCTGGTTGCGGGCAAAACCAGAGGAGAGGAAACGTGACGGATTCGAAGAGGAACAAGCAGCTGCTGTTCATAGCGCTTGCGCTCTTCTTCTTCGTGTTCCTGGAAGCCACGCTGTTCTTCCAAACGCGCATGGATCACCTAAGCGGCCCGGGCGATACGTGGTCGCAGCTGCCCATCCAAGGAGCAAGCACCCTGGGGCTTTTGGCCTTCCCGCTTGTTAACCGCTTCGTCCCCGAAGGCCACCGCATCCCCTTCCTTGCGGTAACCATGACGCTGGGGATCGCGAGCCTTGTCGGCGTGGCTGGCGGACCCACCCCCTATTCCATCGTGGCAGCCGGCACGGTTTCGTTCCTGCTTATCGGCCTTGCGGGCGGTGCCGTTTATTGGGCCACCTGCGTGCAATCACGCAACATCACGCGCTTCGCCAGCTTCATCGGAGCCAGCCATGCGCTGGCGATGGTTGCGCAGATCCCCCTGTACGGCATGACGCCCAACAAAATCGCCGAAGCTATCGTGCTTTCCATCGGCATTGTGGCGCTTACCGCGCTTATCGCAAAAACCTGGCCAGCAAGAAGCGCGCTTACGGAAATGAAGGGCTACCGCTCCACCCGCGCAGACAGGCACATCGAAGAGCAGCCGCCCATTGGGTGGCGCCTTAACCACATGACGCCTACTGCTTCGATGGTGCTTCTGCTCGTGCTGATTGCGCTGTTCGCCCTGCTGTTCAACACGCTCTACAACCTAACGCCCCGTGACTTCTCCACCTGGACCAGCCAATACACCGAGATCATGCCGCGTTTGGTCATGGCTGCGGGCGGGCTTGCGGCCGGCGCCCTGTTCGATATGAAGCGCGGACGCTATCTGGGCATCACCATGTTCTGGATCTCGCTTCTAGCAGCCGCAGCGGTGCTTGGCATGCAGGCGGGGCTTCCCAACACCCTCGGCGAGGTTGCCTATTTCTTCGGCTCCGGCGCGTTCATGACGTTCTACACGGCAACGTTCATCTGGATTGCCCCTCATCTGCGTGTTCCCGATTTCTGGTCGGGAATGGGACGCACCTTGAACAACCTCACGGCAATAGCGGTTGGGGCACCGACGCTGCTGGTCATACAATCCAACAACCCCACCGCAGTAACCGCCACCCTGCTTCCCTTGCTGGTGGCAATCAACGCGCTCCTGTTCGCCATCGGCATGATGGAGCTGCGCCAGGGGCGCAACCAAGAAGAAGGCGGCGAACAAGCCGAGGGAGGCAGCCCCGCACCTAATGCACCCGAAGGCACCAAGGACGAACCAGCAGCGGGCGAGGCTGACAGCACTCTTGCATCTGGGGCTGCAAGCCAAAACCCCAAGCTGGCCACGGGCCTTGATGCCGAAGAGCCCCCGGAGGCAGGACAAAACCCGGGAAGCGAACCCCCTCCCGCAGCACGTTTACAGGATTTCGCGGAGCACTACGGCCTTACCCCACGTGAAAGCGAGGTGCTGGCAGCCGTCGTTGCAGACGATCGTCCCTTGAAGCAGGTGGCGGCCGATCTGGGCATTTCCCTGCGCGTTGTGCAGCGGCACTTAACCTCGCTCTACCAGAAGACCAACACCCAATCGCGCGTAGGCCTTACCATGCTGTACTGGCAATAAACAGCCAAACGGCATTACGGCTTGCTCGCACAAGAAAACGAACAGGGTCTGCCCGAGCTTAACCGCCCAGGCAGACCCTGCACTTCAATACGCTGAAGATAAGCTGTCCCTGCTAGACCAGCTTAACGAACTTGCGCTTGCCAACCTGAACGACAGCGCCCTTCAGGCCCTCCGGCTCAACGTTGTAGGCCTTTGCCGGCAGCGGCTCACCGTTAACCTTAACGCCGCCCTGGTCTATCATGCGACGGGCATCGCCCACGGAATTGGTAAGGCCGGCCTCGCAGATGATCTTGGCAAGGTACACTTTGCCCTCGTCGTTGGGAGTAAAGTCGGCGGCGAATTCGGGAACGTCGTCTGGCACCTCGTGCTGCTTGAACTGACGGTCGAACGCAGCCTCGGCTTCCACTGCAGCTTCCTTGCTGTAGTAGGCGGCAACGATGTTCTGGGCCAGATCGCGCTTGCAGCGGTTGGGGTGGATCTCTTCAGCAGCCAAGCCCTTCTCTATCTGGTCGATCTTGTCCACAGCCTCGGTGGAGGCAAGGCGGTAGTACTTCACCATGATGTTGTCGGGGATGGACATGACCTTGCCGAACATATCCTTCGGCTCGTCGGTAAGGCCGATGTAGTTGCCGTAGCTCTTCGACATCTTGCGCACGCCATCGGTGCCCTCGAGCAGCGGGAGCGTCAGGCACACCTGCGGTTCCATGCCCATCTTCTCCATAAGCTCGCGGCCGGCAAGCAGGTTGAACAGCTGGTCGGTGCCGCCCAGCTCCACATCAGCCTTGATCATCACGGAGTCATAGGCCTGCATCACCGGGTACAGGAACTCGTGCAGGCTGATGGGCAGGTTGGAGGTGTAGCGGTTGTGGAAGTCATCGCGCTCCAGGATGCGCGCAACCGTGAAGTTGGAGGCAACCTTCAACAGCTCTTCCATGCCCATGGAAAGGATCCACTCGGAGTTGTAGCGCAGCGTGGTTTTCTCGGGATCCAGCACCTTGAACGCCTGGTCGACGTAGGTTTGCGCATTAACCTTGATCTGGTCGCGCGTAAGCTGCGGGCGCGTGGTGTTGCGCCCCGAAGGGTCGCCGATGAGCGCCGTGCCGTCGCCGATGATAAGCGTTACCTGATGCCCCAGGTCTTGGAACTGGCGCAGCTTGCGCAGCGGTACCGCATGGCCCAGATGGATATCGGGCGCGGTTGGGTCGACGCCCAGCTTGATGTTCAGGGGCTTGCCGCGCTTCAGCTTGTCCATCAGCGCTTTCTCGGGCACGATCTGCGCTGCGCCCGACTGGATGATATGGAACTGCTCTTCAGGTGAAATCATGATTCCTCTTTCTAAGTTTCAGCAGAGATTCTAGCACAGGGTTATCGGGCAAAACTTCCCTGCGTAGGAGCCAGTGCGGCCCTGATCCCTTCCCTTCGGCGGCGGCGCACCAGGGCGCCTATCCTTCGCGAATCGGCCACGGCTCACTGCACCCCGCGGAACAGGTGACCGGAAGTGGCGCCTTCGGCCTTGGCAACCTTGTTGTTGCCCTTCATCGCTATGTCGCGGGCGCGAACCGCACGCTGCACCTTCTTGGTTGTTTCATCCACGTTCATGAGGGTGGAGTCCACCATCACCGCAGAAACGCCGGCGGCCACCAGCTCGGGCATAAGATGGGCGATGTCCAGCTGCACGGCGTTGTACAGGTGGCTGCGGCCGGTGCAGTCGGTTATCACCGGCATCTCGTAGCCCTTGCGGTCCTTCAAATAGTGCGGGCTCTTGCGGCGGGGGCACACGGCGCATTCCTGGTTGCAGGGGCCCTGGCTCATAAGCAGGCAGTGCTCGGTAACCATCAGCTCGGTCTGGCCGATGATGGTAAGGCCCAGGCTCATCGGCGCCATTTCGCCCAACTCCTCTATCTGCACCAGCGAGAGCTCAGGCGAAAGCCACACGCGCTCGGCGCCGAAGTCGGCCATGGCCAGCAGGTCGAGCTTGTTGGTTACCGGGATGTTGGGGCCAACCTCCGGCAGGGCGCCGGCCTCCGTTGCATGCAGCAGCTGCCCCAGGTTCTGGCACAGTACCGGCTTGCCTTCCTTCACCCGGCCCCAGATATCGAAACCGTTGCGGTTCTGCTGGTCGAACATCTGCGAAACGGTAGGGAGCACCGGGATGCACTGCTTGGGATAGCCAGCCTGCTCCGCCGTGCCGGAAAGCTGACCGGCGATAACCGCCTCGCCGCGGCGGTAGTTGGCGGCGGGCACATAGATAAGGTCGGCGCCAGCGCGTTTGGCGGCACGGGCGCAGGCCGGGTTGGTGGCCAGAACGGCAACCTTGCATGATCCTTTGCGCACCGGCGCGTCAAACGTGCGCTTAGGGGCGCGGTTCAACTTGCGCGCATGGTAAGCAGCCAGCATCTGCTCTTGAAGCTGCTCTGCTGCCTGGGCGCGCAGCTTGTGCAGGGCAGAAAAGCCCATGCCCACGCCTTCATCCAGCTCGATATCCAAGCTGGCAAGCTCGAAGGGCGTGGTGCCCATGCGGTCGATATGCTGGCGCACCTCTTCCTCGGTGATAGCCTTGGTGCGCGCCGCTTCCACTACGTTGCCCTCTACAGCTACGGCAATGCCATCGGGGGCGGCAAACTCCAAACGGGCTGGGGCCCCGATGCGCAGAACCGCCCTGCCGGAAACAGGCACGGCAGGAAGCCGGACGTCATCGACGAACGCCGCCTCGGCGTTGCGAACGCGGAACACGCGGTCGCCCTTGCCAACGGCGCGCTCAACCGCCAGAACCACCCTGCCCTGCTTGTCGGTGCGCAAGGGGCCCACGGAATGCACGAAATGGCCGCGGTTGGTCCAGAACTCGATAAGGTCGCCTTCATGCAGGGCTTCCTCTGCATCGATGGCCACCCGCCCGTCCTTGGCCTGGGCAACTCGCCCGACGAACACACCGCGGTTGTTCGGGCGGCCATAGCTCATGATCTCGTTGCCGCGCTGACCGGTAAGGTAGGCTGTGGTGAACCCTCGGGAAAACGCCTCCGAGAGCACCGTGCGCTCGGCATCTGTTGCCCCCATACCCTGCGTGGGCTGGCCATTCGCCCGCGCAGCCTCTATGCGGTCTATCACCGCGCGGTACACGCCTACCACGGCCTGCACGTACT
>CAVDDI010000054.1:0-9908 GCA_963607675.1 bacterium
CGCCGTCACATACTGTAATCTAGCCGAAATTATTTGATCTGGGTAGTGCAGTACGGGCAAACCGACCATGCCGGGTCAAGCGCATGGCGGCAGGTCGGGCACAGGTTTTTCAAGCGCGTATGGCAATTGGGGCACATGACGTAATCGGCCTCTACCGGATAACCGCAGTTTCCGCAGTCGCCGTACTTCATGAGCTCACGCTGCTTCAGCGCAAGCTCCAAGTCCTGCTCCTCGCGGTCGGCCTGAAGCAGCGGGGGGCGGATGATGCAATACACCACCAAACCCACCAGCGGGAAGATGGAGAGCAGGCCCCATGCCCAACCGAACCCGCGAGACTGAGCATCGCGAACCGACCAGAAGATGGAAAGGACGTACAGAAGGATGATCATCACCACAACGGCAACGAGAACCATCTGAAGCTCCCCGGTAAGGAATTGGGACGTTATAGAACTCATGAGGATCAACCTTCCTGTGCGATTTCGGCAAGCTCGGCGCGCAAGCGCGCAAGACGATCATCGATGCCCTCAAGCTTAGCGCGGTCCTTCTCGATGACCTCGGGCGCAGCCTTGGAGAGGAAGCCCGGGTTCGAAAGCTTCTTGCTGAACTTCGCCTGGTCTTTTTCCAGCTTGCCTATCTCCTTGGTGATACGAGCGCGCTCTGCCTCGAAATCGACCAAGCCGGAAAGGGCGACGTAAACCTCTACCCCATCCGCCAGGGCCACGCTTGATTCAGCGGGACGTTCGGCCTCTTGGGAAACGGCGGCCACACGCGTGTTGGCCATGGTGCTGATAAGCTCCTGCTGGCTGCTGAACAGCTCTGCTGCCTGTTCGTTCTGCGCCTTCACAACCACCTCAAGCTGTTCGCGGGGAGAGATGCCGTAACGGGCGCGGATGGAGCGGATACCGGAAACAGCCTGGGTAACCATGGTTACCATGCGCTCGGCCTCGGGGTCTATGTACCGGGCAAGCTCGGAAGCCTCCGGCCAAGCAGCCATCATCAAGTACTCGGCGTCCTTTTCGCCCGGCAGCTCCTGATAGATCTGCTCGGTGACGAAGGGCATGGCGGGGTGAAGCAGGCGCAGCGCCGTATCCAGCACGAACACCAGATTACGCTGGACGGCGGCGCGCTCTTCCCCACCCGCATTCAAGCGGGGCTTCGAGAGCTCGATGTACCAGTCGCAGAACTCGTTCCAGAAGAAGGCGTACAGCTCACGGGCAATGTCGGCGAACTCGAAGTTGTCGTACGCCTCGTCGAGGGAGGCGACAAGACGGGCCAAACGGCTGAAGATCCAGCGGTCAGCGGGAGTTGCCGGCTCGGGCTTGCCCGGCACATAGCCTTCCAGGTTCATGTTCACGAAACGTGCGGCATTGCGCACCTTGTTGGCAAAGTTTCGGCTGCTGACCAGCTTGTTCTCATTGAACTTCAGGTCCTGCGCACCGGTTACCTGCATAAGCAGGCCGAAGCGCATGCCGTCGGCGCCATAGTCTTCCATGAGCTTCAACGGGTCCACGCCGTTGCCGCGGCTCTTCGACATGGGCTTTCCGTCGGCAGCCATCACCGTCGGATGGATGATAACGTCCTTGAACGGGATCTGATCGGTGAAGTACAGCGATGACATAACCATGCGCGCAACCCACAAACCCATGATGTCGCGGGCGGTGGAAAGCACCTGTGTGGGATAGTTCGGCTCGAGCTTGGAAGTATCCTCAGGCCAGCCCTGCGTGGCAAACGGCCACAGCTGCGAGCTGAACCAGGTATCAAGCACGTCTTCGTCCTGGTGCACATGACCGCCGCATTTGGGGCACACGTCGGTGTCTTCCATCAGTGCGTCTTCCCATCCACAGGAATCGCAGTAGAACATGGGGATGCGATGCCCCCACCACAGCTGGCGGGAAATGCACCAGTCCTTCAGGTTCTCAAGCCAGTCAAGGTACACCTGCTTCCAGCGTGCAGGGTGGAATTGGATGGACCCGTCCTCCACCACCTCGGCGGCGCGTTTCTTCAAGCGATCAACCGCTACGAACCACTGCTCAGAGAGCCAGGGCTCCAGCTTCGTGTGGCATCGGTAGCACGTCATGACGGAATGGTCATGGTCCTCAACATGGTCAAGCAGGCCAAGCGCCTCGAACTCGGCAACGATGGCCTCGCGCGCCTCATCGCGCGTCATGCCGCTGAACTTGCCGTACCCCCCAACCACCACAGCATGCTCATCGAACACGTTGATCTGCTCAAGGTCGTTGCGCTGACCCATGGCGTAGTCGTTCGGATCGTGCGCGGGTGTGGTCTTCACGCAGCCGGTGCCGAACTCGGAGTCAACGTAGTAATCGGCGAAGATGGGGATCTTGCGGCCCACGATGGGCAAGTCGATGGTCTTGCCAACAAGATTCTTGTAGCGCTCATCCTTCGGGCTCACGGCAACGCCGGTATCGCCCAGCATGGTTTCAGGGCGCGTAGTGGCAACTACAACGTACTCCATGCCGTCAACCGGCTCGGAAAGCGGGTAGCGCAGGTACCAAAGGTGACCCTTCTCGTCTACGTATTCAGCTTCATCGTCGGCGATGGCGGTGGTGCAGGAAGGACACCAGTTGACGATGCGGCGGCCCTTGTAGATGAGCCCATCGTGGTACCAGTCGCAGAACACCTTGCGTACCGCATGGGCATATTCGGGCGACATGGTGAACTGCTCATCCGAGTAGTCGCACGAGCAGCCCATGCCGGCGATCTGGCGAACGATGGTGTTGCCGTAATCCTCACGCCAATCCCAGCAGGCGTCGATGAACTTATCGCGCCCGATCTCCAGACGGGAAATGCCCTCTTCTGCAAGCTTCTTGTCAACCTTGGTCTGGGTGGCGATACCGGCATGGTCGGTACCAAGGACCCAACGGGTGCGATAGCCCTGCATACGCGCATGACGGATGCAGGTATCTTGGATGGTGTCGTTCAGGGCATGGCCCATATGCAGCATGCCGGTAACGTTCGGAGGCGGGATAACGATGGTATAGGTGTCAGCGCCGTTCTTGCCGAAGCCAGGCGTGCGCTGGAAATACCCTTTTTCCTTCCAGGCGTCGAAAAGCGGCTTTTCCCAGTCTTGATACGACTGATCGCCCTTTTTATCTGATGCCATGCCAATCCTTCCCATGGTCGTTGGTGATCTGAGTAACTATTAAACAGCAAAAGCCGCCGCATTGCCCAAAAAGGCGTGCGGCGGCCCTGCTAGGCAGTTAAGCGCTCTGCTTCTTCGCAGCACCCTTCTTCTTGGCTGCCTCGATGTGCTCGATCTCGGGCTTGGTGCTGCCCTCGATATCGCTGCGGCGGATGACCACACGGGTGTGGCCCTCGTGCTCTGGCAGCTCGTACATGATGTCCATCAACGCGTTCTCGCAGATGCTGCGCAGGCCGCGCGCACCCGTCTGATGCTCGATTGCCTTCTCGGCGATGGCGGTAAGCGCATCATCTTCGAACACCAATTCGGAATCCTCGTAACCGAACATCACCTTGTACTGCTTCACCAGCGCGTTCTTGGGCTCGGTAAGCACACGGACCAGGTCTTCCTCGGAAAGCTCCTTCAGCGCGGTGACAACGGGGATTCGTCCCACGAACTCAGGGATCATGCCGAACTTGTGCAGGTCTTCCGGCAGCACCTGGGAAAGCAGCTCGGCATCGGCGGCGCGCTTGGATTCAGGCATGTCGGATCCGAAGCCGATGCTGGTCTTACCCACACGCTCGGCGATGATGTCGGGCAGGCCCACGAAAGCACCGCCAAGGATGAACAGGATGTTCGTGGTGTCGATATGGATAAGCTCCTGCTGAGGGTGCTTGCGCCCGCCTTGCGGGGGCACAGACGCCTCACAGCCTTCCACGATCTTGAGCAGTGCCTGCTGAACACCTTCGCCGGAAACATCGCGCGTTATGGAGAGGTTTTCCGCCTTGCGCGCAACCTTATCGATCTCGTCGATGTAGATGATGCCCACCTCGGCACGGGCGATGTCGAAATCGGCCGCAGTGATGAGCTTGAGCAGGATGTTCTCAACGTCTTCGCCAACGTAGCCAGCTTCCGTGAGCGTAGTGGCATCGGCGATGGCGAAGGGCACCTTGAGCGTGCGGGCAAGGGTTTGGGCAAGAAGCGTCTTACCCGAACCGGTGGGGCCCAGCAACATGATGTTGCTCTTGGCAAGCTCGACATCGCCCGGGTTCGCAGTCTCGCCCAGGCTCACGCGCTTGTAGTGGTTGTACACCGCAACGGAAAGGGCGCGCTTGGCCTCTTCCTGCCCCACAACATGCTCAGAGAGCTGTTCGAACAGCTGGCGGGGCGTGGGCAGGTTGTCGAAGCTCGGAGCGCCCTGCCCCTCTATAGCCTCATCAGTGTCGGCAGTGATCTGCAGCACATGGTTCAGCGCATCGGATTCCAGGCCGCGCATGTTCAGATCTGCCATCATGGCCTCTGCGGAAAGCGAGATGCATTCGTCGCAGATGAAGATGCCGTTGGGGCCGGAGATCATGGCATTAACCTGATCAGGCGTTTTCCCGCAGAACGTGCAGTGTATGCCCTCGTTGGTGGGAAGGGGGGTTCCCGTCTGATCGGTCATCCTTATTCCGCTTTCTTGTCTTCAGAGCCGAAACGGGAGGCAACCACCTTGTCTACCAAGCCATAGGCGCAGGCTTCTTCAGCGGTCATCCAGTTGTCGCGCTCAGAGTCGGCGTGCACGCGCTCGACGGGCTGACCGCAATGCTTTGCGATGATGCCCTCCAGGCGATCGCGCGTCTTCTTCATCTCGGTGGCAAGGATCTGGAAATCGGTCTGCTGGGTGCGCTCGCCGGAGCCGCCCATGGGCTGATGGATCATGACCTGGGCGTTGGGCAGGATGATGCGCTTGCCGGGTGCGCCGGCGCACAGGAGCACCGAGCCCATGGAGGCGGCCATGCCCATGCAGATGGTGGAAACATCGCACTTGATGTACTGCATGGTGTCGTAGATGGCCAAACCGGCGGAAACGGAGCCGCCGGGCGAGTTCACGTACAGGGAGATGTCCTTATCGGGATCGACCGACTCAAGGTGGAGCAGCTGTGCCACAACGGTGTTGGCAACAGCGTCATCGATAGGCTCACCCAGGAAGACGATGCGCTCGTTGAGCAAGCGGGAGTAGATGTCGTAGCTGCGCTCGCCGCGGGGCGACTGCTCTACTACGTAGGGGATAAGCGCTGATTGAAGGGGGTTGTTGAACATTGTTGCCTCTTTTCGTTCAGGCGCGTCGCAGTTTGGGCGACAGGTCTTTTATGGATCGAAAGGGCAACCGCCTGATGGCAGTTGCCCTTTGCGTCTCAACGTATCAGGTGAAGAGCTCAGGCTCTACTCGGCGTCAGCTTCCTTGGCAGCCTCGACCTCGGTCACCTTGGCCTTGGCGACGACATCGCGCATGGCGTTGGCGCGCACGATGCTCTCGCGGATCATAGGCAGGCGGCCTTCCTTGCGCCAAGTTTCCTCGATGGCATCGGGATCGTCCAGATCGGCCTGGGCGAACTCGTTGTGCACCTCTTCCTCGGTTGCCTTGATGTCGTAGTGACGAGCCCAAGCATCAAGGGCAAGATCCTGGCGAACCGTGTCGGCTGCCTGCTTCTTGTTGTCTTCCTTGAACTGATCGGGCGTCATCTCCATGGCGGAAAGGTACTTGTCGAAGGTCAGGCCCATGCGGGAAAGCTGGCCGTAGAAGTTCTGCAGGTTCTCGGTTTCCTGACGCTCGAGCATGGCCTCGGGCAGGTCGCCTTCGATGCGGTTGCCCAGGGCGAGCAGGCACTCGTTTTCCTTGCGAGCACCCATGCTGGAGGTCTTCTGGCTCTTGATACTATCGGCGATCTTGGAGCGCATGTCTTCGAGACCCTCGAAGCCGAAGGTGTCCTTCGCCCATTCTTCGGTGATCTCGGGGACGATCTTCTTCTTGATGACCTCTACCTTCACGTTGAAATGGAAGGTGCCCTTCTCGTCGAGGGTGTCGGTAACTGCGGAGTGCATGTCGGTGAGATCGAGGTCGAACTCCTTTTCGCCGCCCTTCTTCAGGCCGATGAGCTCAGCGTCGAATGCCTCGGGGTAAACGCCCTGACCAAGCTCGTACAGGCGATGGTCAGCTGCGAATGCGGCAACCTCTTCGCCCTTGGCGTTGGTTGCGCTCATGGTAAGCTCGACGAACTCGCCGGGCTTGACCTTGGTGTTGGCGTTTGCGTCCTTGAAATCGTGGTAGTAATTGCGAAGCTCTTCGATCTGGGCGTCGATCTCTTCGTCGGTTGCCTCGGTGGAGGGAACCTCTACCTCTACCGGCTCGTAGCTGGAAAGCTCGAGCTCGGGCTTCAGCTGCACGGTTGCCGTGAAGTTGAAGGGCTTGTGGTCTTCCACCAGATCCTGCTCGTACTCGTAATCAGGGCGCTGCAGGGGAACCAGGTTGTTCTCTTCGAGGGCCTGAGGGTAAACCTCGTTCACCAGATCCTCGGTAACCGTGGTGCGGACCGCATCGAGGCCCATGATGTTGTCGATGACGGGACGAGGAGCCTTACCGGGGCGGAAGCCAGGGAAGCTGTAGCGCTTGGCTACCTGACGGTACGTACGCTTGATGCGTGCGTCGACATCTTTAGCGTCGACCTCGAAGCTGAGCTTCACCTGATTGTTCTCGAGAGCCTCTACTTTGATGTTCACGAATAAACTCCTTCTTGGTTACCACAGTAGATCGCGTTGGTGCGGGCGAAAGGACTTGAACCTTCACGGGGGTTGCCCACCAGAACCTAAACCTGGCGCGTCTGCCAATTCCGCCACGCCCGCACTTGAGCACGCGACTCTTGCCACCCGTCCAGGGCGACAACTTCGCTATGATAGCAAATCGCCCACCGCGTGTAACCCACAATGCGAAAAACAGCAGATTCAGCAGCCGCAACCGGACCCAACATGCTGCGCTTGGACGACGCCGGCTACACCGTGGATACGTCCTTTGCGGTGATGGTGCGCGAAGGCGAAACCAGGATGGATCCCACCTGCCCCTTCAGCACGGCATCGTCGTAGAACACGCCCTGCACCATAGCGCCATGCGGGGAGATGCCCTCTTCTTGCAGGGAGACCACGATGCTTGCGCCTTGATAGCTGCGCAACAGCCCTATTTCCCTGGTGACGCACACAACCATGTCCACACCGCAGACCCGGTAGTCCGCTATGCGCTTCTGCAGGTAGCTTTGCCAGGCCGTTACCTCGTCGATGTAGACGAAACCGAAGGTCCTCCCGTTGGCACGGACGATGCAGCGCTCGTTGTAGGCCTCGGGATGCTCCACATCGATCGTTACCACGGCAGCCTGTTTCTCAACGTAGGAAACCCGCAGGCTGAACAGGGAGACGCTGCCCTGCTGGCCCTGCTGGCCCTCGCCCACCGAGCTCGATGCCTGGGCTGCGCTTACCTCTTCGCCCGATGAGTCCCCCGCCTTCTGGGAGGACTGCCGGTTCAACGCACGGGGGGCCAAGCCCTCGCCCTCCCCAGCGGAATCGCCTACCACGGTAGCCCTACGGCTTTCCGCCGTGCCTTGGTACAGCAGGGCCGTATAGCCGTCCAAGTTGCCGGCCGCATCATCGATCTTGCTGGCAGCAACGTTGAGCGAATGGCCGAACGTCACGATATAGGCGATGACCACCCCCAGGGCCGCAAGGGCCAGGAACAGGAACACGCCGAGCGCTGCTTTTTCACGGGACATCTTCATAGCGGAAACGATACTACGCCAAACCTGCCGCTAGGAGCGCGTGCGGTCTTCGCCGGTGGAAGGGTCCAGGATGCGCGCCAGGAAGCGGCCCGTATGGCTGCCAGGAACCTGAGCCACCTCTTCCGGCGTGCCCTGCGCCACGATGGTGCCGCCGCGGCTACCGCCCTCGGGGCCCAGGTCAACCACGTAATCGGCCGCTTTGATGATGTCCAGGTTGTGCTCGATGACCAGCACCGTGTTGCCGGCGTCGACCAAGCGCTGCAGCACTTCGAGCAGCTGACGCACATCGTCGAAGTGGAGGCCGGTGGTGGGTTCGTCCAATATGTAGAAGGTCTTGCCGGTTTGACGGCGTTGCAGCTCGCTTGCGAGCTTCACGCGTTGCGCTTCGCCGCCCGAAAGCGTGGTTGCCGGCTGACCAAGGCGTATGTAGCCAAGCCCCACATCGTGCAGGGTGTCCAACTTGCGCGCGAGCCCGGGTATCTTCGAGAAGAAGCTGCGCGCCTCGTCTACCGTCATGTCCAAAACGTCGTAGACGTTCTTGCCGCGGTAAGTGACCTCCAGGGTCTCGCGGTTGTAACGCTTGCCCTGGCACACCTCGCAGTCAACGTAGACGTCAGGCAGGAAGTGCATCTCTATCTTCTTCTGGCCATCGCCCTTGCAGGCCTCGCAGCGCCCTCCGGCAACGTTGAAGCTGAAGCGTCCGGGCGCATAGCCACGGGCCTTCGCCTCGGGCGTGCTGGCGAACAGCGCACGGATGTCGTCCCATAGGCCGATGTAGGTTGCCGGGTTCGACCGCGGGGTTCTGCCAATGGGGCTTTGGTCGATGTTGATGACCTTGTCCAGCAGCTCTGCCCCCAGAAGGCGACGGTACTCGCCGGCCTTGCGGTGCGCATGGTTCACGCGGTTGGCCAGCGCCGGGGCCAACGTGTCGGTGACAAGCGAACTCTTGCCCGAGCCGGAGACGCCGGTGATCAGGGTGAGCGTTCCCAGGGGAACGGTTAGGTCGACCTTCTTCAGGTTGTTCTCGGTGGCGCCCTTCAGCTGTATGGAGCCGCGACGGGGGTTGCGGCGCTGGGAGGGAACGGGGACGCACTTCCGCCCGCTTAGGTACTGCGCGGTAAGGGATCCCTCTACCTGCATGACCTCTTCGGGCGTGCCGGCGGCAACCACTTCCCCGCCAAGCTCCCCTGCTCCCGGCCCCATGTCGATAACGTAGTCGGCGCTGCGTATGGTGTCCTCGTCATGCTCGACCACCACAACGGTGTTGCCCAGGTCGCGAAGATGCTCGAGCGTCTTGATGAGCCGCTCGTTGTCGCGTTGATGCAGGCCGATGGAGGGCTCATCCAAGATGTAGAGCACGCCCATGAGGCCGGCACCGATCTGTGTAGCCAAGCGGATTCGCTGTGCCTCGCCGCCCGAAAGGGTCGCCGTCGCCCGCTCAAGCGTGAGGTAGTCCAAGCCCACATCAACCAGGAACTTCAGGCGGGTCTTGATCTCCTTCACGATGGGAACGGCAATGACCTCTTGGGCCTTGGTGAACGAAAGACCCTCGAAGAACGCCAGCGAGTCGAGCGACGACATCTCGCATACCTCGTGGATGCTCTTGCCGCCGACCGTTACCGCCAGGATCTGGGGGTTCAGGCGCTTGCCGCCGCACGTGGCGCACGGGATGATGGAGAAGTACTGCTCGTACTTCTGGCGCTGGCGGTCGGAGGTTGCCTCCTTATAGCGGTGCATAACCGCCTCGCAGATGCCCTCCCACTCGATGAACCAGTAGGTTTCGCGCCCATCTACGGTGACGTAATCGACCCGGATCTTCTGCCCCGGGGCACCGTTCATCATGATCTTCTGCACCTTCTTGGGGATGTCCTCCCAAGGCGTTTGCGGGTCAACCCCGTAATGGAGCAGCACGGCACGCATCACCTGCGGGTAATAGTTGCCCGTGCGGAATGGCGCAACAGCGCCCTCCTCAAGCGAAAGGGATCTGTCGGGAACCACCAAGCTGGGGTCGACCTCTTCGCGGCTGCCGATGCCCAGGCAATCGGGGCAGGCGCCGTAGGGGGCATTGAACGAGAAGTCCCGCGGCTGGAGCTCGGTCATGGAATGGCCATGCTCGGGGCAGGCCAGAGCCAACGAGAACACATGCTCGCCAGGGGCAAGGCCGCCAGTGGCGCCCGACGAGG
>CAVDDI010000055.1:0-9844 GCA_963607675.1 bacterium
CATGAAGCAGTGCAGCGCATGCAGACATGGCTCGCATCGGCGAGCCATGTCAAACAGCGGAACGGGAATCCCCGAGGGGCGGTGCCCCAACCCGCGGCGCGGATAGGTGGAGCTGATCGAAAGCTCCGCCCGACGCAGACGGCTGCGCAGATGTAATCGGATTAGAGCGCCGCAACCCAGGCCTCAAGCAGAGCTTGCGCTTGGCCGAACGCGCGGGCGCGGATAGAGCGCTCGCTTTCCCCTTCAACGCCGATGAATACCTCAAGGCGATCTTCAGGCATCTCATCGGGGAACTTGGAGGCCCATTCGATACAGGAAATGCCATCGCCTTCCACCGTTTCGTAGAAGGCGAGGTCTTCCAGCTGATAGGGGTCTTCCAGCCGGTAAAGATCGAAATGGTACAGCGGAATACGACCGCCGTCGTAGGAAACCATCAGGTTGAAGGTAGGGCTGGTAACCGGCACGGCGATGCCAAGCGCCGCCGCCAATCCCTGGGTGAAGTGCGTCTTTCCCGCACCCAGGTCGCCATCGAGCGTCACGACCGCACCAGGCCGAACCAGGCCGGCAAGCACCGCGGCCACCTGCTGCGTTTCCTCTACCGAAGAAGTGCGCGCTATGTTCACCCAGCCAGGCAAGAACCCTAGCGGATGGTTTTCTCGGCTGCGGAAACCGTGTGCTCCATGGTGACGGAAGTGGTAACGGAGCCCAGGCCGCCGGGAACCGGGGTGATGGCATCGACGATGGGCGCAACCGCGTCGAAGTCGACGTCGCCGCAGAGCTTGCCGTCCTTGTCGAAGTTGATGCCCACGTCCAGCACGGTCTGGCCTTCGCGGAAGCATTCCGGCCCGAACGCGCGGGCGCGGCCCGTGGCGCAGATGACGATGTCGGCGGTACGCATGACCTTGGCAAGGTCGGCAGTGCGGGAATGGCAGATGGTAACGCTGGCGTTGCGGCGCAGGAGCAGCATGGCAACGGGCTTGCCAACCACCAAGCTACGACCAACCACCACGACATGCTTTCCCTCGATGGGGATATCGTAGAAGTCGAGTGCCTTCACGCACGCCTCCGCTGTGCAGGGGGCGAAGCCTTCCTTGGCATCGGTGAACACCGCGCCAAGCGAAGCGGTGGAAACACCATCGACGTCCTTGGCCATGGCAAGCTCATCGCACACCAGCTTGTCTTCCATGCCCTCGGGAAGCGGACGGAACACCAGGCAGCCATGGATGTTGGAATCCGCGTTGATGCGGCGGATCTGCAGCAGCAGCTTTTCCTGGGAGACGGTTTCAGGCAACTCGAAAACGCGGGTGGAAAGCCCCAGCGCCTTGGCACGCTTGCAGGCAGTGCGCTCGTAGCTGAGATCATCGGGGCGGGATCCCACGCGCACGATGGCAAGCGTCGGTTCGATGCTCAGGATATGCAGGCGCTCAACACGGTGGGCAAGGTCGGCGGCGATGGCATCGGTCACGGGTTTGGAATGCAGTACGCGTGTCATGTTTATCTGAGTCCCTCCAGCACGAAAATATAAATGTCGTCGGCACGTTTGCCCCATTCGATGATGAGGCACTCCGCTTCGTCAGTGTAGCGCTTCGCGCGGGCGCGATCCTCGAGCATTTTGGCATTGACGAAGATGTTCAGCGCAGCGCCCTTCAGTGCGCCCTTTGCGAAGGAAACCCCCGTGGCCACATCGGAAAGGGCCATCTTCGATCCGTGATGCGCCATGAAATCGGAAAGCTCGATAACGCGGGCGCAGGCCTTCACGATGGCAAGCGGGACCTCGATGGCATCGATGAGCGCCTCCTGCATGGCAACGCGGCGAGCTTCTTTTTCCCCTTCGGTTCCACGGGGCATCTTGAACGAGGCCGCCAGCGGGGCAAACGCCTGGGCATCGCGGTCCATCAGCTCTATCAGTTGGCAGCGAACCTGCTCAAGCTGATCCAGGCAGGCCTTCACGTCGTCTTCCACGTCGGCGTAGTTCTTCTTCCCCACCGTGAGGTTGCCCACCATGGAGTTCAGGGCAGAGCCCAGCGCACCCACATAGGCCGCCGCAGCACCGCCACCGGGCGTGGGGGTTCCGGCCGAAACCTGGTCTATGAAAGTCAATTCGCTCAATGCCACTCCTTGGGATCGGGGAAAACACGGGCTGGCGCATGCACGCCAGCCCGATGGTAGCAAGCCTGTTTTTCGAACAGGTTAGCAGCTAGAACAAGCCGGAGATCTTACCCGTCTCGTCCACGTCGATGTTGAATGCCGCAGGGCTCTTGCCCAGGCCAGGCATCGTCATGACGTTGCCGGTAAGGGCAACCACGAAGCCGGCACCGGCGGAAACCTTCACCTGGCGAACCGTGATGCGGAAACCGCGAGGAGCGCCCAGCAGGTCCTTACTGTCCGAGAAGCTGTACTGGGTCTTGGCCATGCACACCGGCATGCTGCCGAAGCCCAGGTCCTCGAGCTGCTTGATCTCCTTCTTGGCAGCCGGGGTGAAATCGACGCCATCGGCGTGGTAGATGCGCTTGGCGATAGCCTCTATCTTCTGGGCAAGGCCCGCCTCGTCTTCATAGGCGAACCGCAGATCGCTGGGCTGCTCGCACAGACGCAGCACCTCTTCAGCCAGCTCAACGCCGCCTTCGCCGCCCTTTGCCCAAACCTGGGAAAGGGCAACGTTCACGCCCAGCTCCTTGCACTTGGCGCGCACCAGGTCGATTTCCGCCTGGGTGTCGGTGGGGAACTCGTTGATGGCAACAACGCAGGGCAGGCCGAACACCTTGGTGATGTTCTCTACGTGCTGCAGCAGGTTGGGCAGACCGGCCTCAAGCGCCTGCAGGTTCTCTTCGTTCAGGTCGGCCTTGGCAACGCCGCCATGGTTCTTCAGCGCACGCACCGTGGCAACCACCACAACGGCATCGGGCTTCAGCCCGGCAAGGCGGCACTTGATGTCCAGGAACTTCTCCGCGCCCAGGTCGGCGCCGAAACCGGCCTCTGTAACGCAGTAATCGCCCAGGGCAAGGCCCATATTGGTGGCCATGATGGAATTGCAGCCGTGCGCGATGTTGGCGAAGGGGCCGCCATGCACGAAGGCCGGGGTGCCTTCCAGCGTCTGCACCAGGTTCGGCTTCAGGGCGTCTTTCAGAAGTGCGGCCATGGCGCCTTCGGCATGCAGGTCATGCGCGGTAACGGGCTTGTCTTCACGGGTGTAGCCCACCACGATGCGGCCCAGACGCTCCTTCAGGTCGGTGATGGAGGTTGCCAGGCAGAAGATGGCCATGACCTCGGAAGCCACCGTGATGTCGAAGCCGTCTTCACGCGGCACGCCGTTGGCCTTGCCGCCCAGGCCGCACACGATGTTGCGCAGCTGGCGGTCGTTCATGTCCACCACGCGCTTCCAGGTGATGCGGCGCACATCGATGCCCAGCTCGTTGCCGTTGTGGATATGGGCATCCAGCAGCGCAGCAAGCAGGTTGTTGGCTGCGCCGATTGCGTGGAAGTCGCCCGTGAAGTGCAGGTTGATCTCTTCCATGGGAACCACCTGGGCGTACCCGCCGCCGGCGGCGCCGCCCTTGATGCCGAACACCGGCCCCAAAGAAGGCTCGCGCAGAGCGATGACGGCCTTCTTGCCCATATGGGAAAGGGCGTCGCCCAAGCCAACCGTAGTGGTGGTCTTGCCCTCGCCGGCAGCGGTGGGGTTGATGGCCGTTACCAGCACAAGCTTGCCGGGGGTATGCTGCTCGTTTCGCAGCAGGTTGTAGTCCACCTTGGCCTTCGTCTTGCCGTAGCACTCAAGGTACTCCTCCTTGATGCCGGCCTTCTGGGCCACTTCCACGATGGGGGCAGGCGTTGCCGCCTGCGCAATCTCGATATCACTCAACATATAGCTGCTCGCTTCCTCTTCTTGCTTCGGGGCTTTTCCTTAGGATCCTACTTCGTGATCTCACCGTAGATCATGCGCAGGCCCTGCAGGGTGAGTTCCAGGTTGATTTCGGCGATGTGCTTCGATGCGGGCGCTATGCGGTGCGCAAGGCCACCCGTTGCCACCACGGTTGCCTCGTAGCCCAGCTGCTCGAACACGCGATCTACCAAGCCGTCCACGCGGGCAGCCTCGCCATAGACCACGCCAACCTTCAGCGCATCGGCCGTGTTGGTGCCGATGGCCGTGCCCGGGTCTTCCAGCTCCACCGAGCGAAGGAGCGCCGCGCGGGAGAGCAGCGAGCGCATGGACGATTCCACGCCGGGGGCGATGATGCCGCCCACGAAGGTGCCGGTGTTGTCGATGATCTCGATGTTGGTGGCGGTTCCGAAGTCCACCACGATAACCGGCGAGCCGTACAGGCTCTTCGCCGCTGCGGCATCGGCCACACGGTCGGCGCCCAGCTCGCGGAACTTCTCCTTGTCCATATTCACCAGGTGCCCCACCGTTTCAGCGGACACCACGATGACCTCAACGCCGAAGGAGCGCAGGCACACCTTTTCCCAATTGTGGGTGAGCGCAGGGACGACCGAGGCAAGGATGGCGCCGTCGATGTCCTTTTCGCTGAGGCCTTCCGCGCCCAAGAGCACATGCAGTTTGATGCGCAGCTCATCGGAGGTGTGGTCCACGTTGGTGGCAACGCGCCACATATGGACCAGGCGCTCGCCGTCGTAAACGCCAAGCACCGTTTGGGTATTCCCCACGTCAATCGCAAGTAACATGTTTCTGACAATCCCTTCAGATATATGCGCTTCGAGCGAATGCTACCATACCATCGGATGCACACGGAAACGTTTACCGCAACATGCCCTTAACGTCTGGAAGGTGGAGCACATGGAAAACCAACCCGCACGCATCCTTATCGTCGACGACGAGCCTTCCATCACCGAATTCGTCAGCTACGCCATGCAGAAAGAGGGCTACCAAACCGAGGTTGCCGGCAATGGCGAAGACGCGCTGCAGAAGATAGAGACCGAACACTTCGACCTGTTCATCCTTGACATCATGCTGCCCGGCATCGACGGCTACGAGCTGTGCCGCCGCATCCGCGCCAAGATGAGCACTCCCATCCTGTTCCTTTCCGCCCGCGACACCGAGCTGAACAAGGTGGTTGGCCTGGAGCTGGGTGCCGATGATTACCTGGCGAAGCCCTTCGGCGTGCGCGAGCTGCTGGCCCGCACCCGCGCCCTTCTGCGCCGCAGCCAGGGGGCCGAATCCGCCGCGCCTTCCAACGAGGTAACGGCAAGCGGCATAACCCTGAACGAGGACACCCACGTTGCCAAGGGCGACAAAGGCCCCATCGACCTCACCCCGCGCGAGTTCGAGCTGTTGTGCTGCCTTATGCGCAACGCCGGCAAGGTGGTTTCACGCGAAGACCTGCTGCGCGATGCCTGGGGCTGGGAGTTCATCACCGAAACCAAGACGGTAGACACCCACATCAAGCGTCTCCGCGATAAGATAGAGACGGCCGGATACGACCCGAAGCTGGTCGAAACGGTTCGCGGCTACGGCTATCGCTTCAAGAAGTAGCAGCCACTGCGGGCTTGGCCGCACCGCGCATCGAGGGGATTCCATGAGGCTGTTCACCCATATCTCGTTCCTTACCACGCTGCTGGCGCTGTTCGCGTCCATCCTCACCGCTGCGGCTGCCGTGTTCGTGTTCGGGTGCCCGCCCTACCTCATCGCCTACATCGTGCCCATCTGCTGCCTGTGCTATTTCCTGAGCCTGCTCATCGCCCATTTCATGACGCAGCCGCTTACCGAGCTGGTGCACAAGGTGAAGGCCTACCGCGAAGGCGATAAATCCATCACGTTCGAGGAAACAGGCAGCGTCTACGAGGCCGATCGCCTGGCCAAGGACTTCGCCGAGCTGAACCGCGCCTACGAGGCCAAGCTTGCCGAGCTTTCCCGTATCCAAGAGCAGCAGGATTCGTTCGTGAGCGATGTGGCCCATGAGTTCCGCACGCCCCTTACCGCCATCAGCGGCAATGCCGAGCTCATGCTCGACCCCGACATGCCGCAGAGCACGCGCGAGCATTTCTGCGAGATCATCCTGAGCGAATCGGAGCGCCTGAAGAAGCTCACGAACAACCTGCTTGCGCTGCAACACGCAAAGGAAGGCGTGCCCGCAGCCGAGCTGAAACGCATCGACATCGGCTCCGTCGCCCAAGACGTGGTGGACATGCTGGAGCCCCTGGCGCAGGACAAGAACGTCACCCTGGCAGTGGAAGGCGCGGCACCCGACATCCTGGGCAACGCCGACCGCCTGAAGCAGGCGCTTATCAACCTGGTAGACAACGCCATCCGCCACGTAGACGAAGGCGGGCACGTCACCGTGATGCTCTCAGGGGTGAACGGCAAGGCGTTCGCGGCCGTGAAAGACGACGGATGCGGCATCAAAGACGACCCATCGCTGCTGTTCAAGCGTTTCTTCCGCAGTGATTTCTCCCGCGCGCGCTACAGCGGCGGTGCCGGCCTTGGTCTGGCCATCGTGAAGGAGATTGCAGAGAGCTTCGACGGCACCGTCACCGCATTCAACGCCCCCGAGGGCGGCGCCGTGTTCGTGATGGCCTTCCCTGCCATGTAGGGGAACAGGGCACCCTGCGCCCAACCGCCCCGAGCAGGCCCAACGAAACGCCGAGGGCGGGCAAGCCAGCTTACACCGAAGGCCACCCCCGCCCTTCTTGGCGCAGAGCCTTCGGCCTATGCGCCTGACAACCGAAAGAAAAGGCGGGTTGGACCCAACGAAAGATCCAACCCGCCTTCAGCAGATCGATGCAGCCCCGCTGCTTTCGGCAACGTAGGCTGCAGGGTTGCGAAGAAGCGCAGCGCTACTTCACCACAGCACTTACCGCCTGGGCAACCAGGACGGCTGCGATCATCTTCAGCACATCGATAAGGACGAACGGGGCAACGGCGGCGGCGAATGCAGCCTCGGGGCTGAGGTTGCCGGCGATCATGAGCCAAGCCCAACCGAACACATAGAGCACGGCCAGGAACACAACGCCCATCACCAGGTTGCGGGCCAAGCGCCCAGCAGCCATATGGGCGCCGAAGAACGAGGTTTCCTTTTCAGAGGCGAACAGCGGGGTGCGCTTCACCAGGGCATCGACGCACAGGGCAACGGCGCCGGCGATGAAGAAGCCAACGATGAAGCCGCCCGTAGGCCCAAGAAGCGCAGCCAAACCGCCCTTGAAGGAAGAGAACACCGGAAGACCGATAGCGCCCAGCACCAAATAACCACCGATAGCGGCAAGGGCCTGCTTAGGCGGAAGGGCGAACAGGACGAACATCACAGCAAGGGTCTGCAGCGTGAAGGGCACCGGGCCAAAGGGCACTGTGACCCAAGCGGCTACCGCCATAAGGGCGATGGACAGGCCGCAGAACGCGACGTTACGGGCACGAGCAGCAGAGGGCTGCGTCATTGCTTTCGACATGATGGGGATTTCCTTCCATTCGGTACAGCTGCCGCATTCCCTGTGCGGCAATGAGGGGAGTATAGCGCCGGCACCGGCATCTGTTAACGGACAGAAGCGCAAAATTCGTTGCTTCTTAATATACGAACATCAAGCTTTCGAAACTCGAGCACAGGCCTATCGGAATCGCCGGGAAACGCCCTGCCCCGCGCCTGCCCGCAGAAAGGACTACGCTTTGGCGGACTTGCCGAAGCGAGCAGAGATCTCACCGCGCTCGAGCTTCCTCAGGCGCCGCAGCTCGAAGAACAGGAAGCCCCCGGTGGTGGCAACTGCCAGGATGTCGGCAAACGGAACCGCGAAGTACAGGGCGTCCAGGCTGTTCAGGCTGGGAACCAAAACCGGAAGCACGATGGGAAGCACGATGTAGAGCGGGATAAGGAACAGAACCTGGCGCGTAAGCGAGAGGATGATGCTCTTCATGGGCTGGCCGGTTGCCTGGAAGTAGTTCGAGGTAACGATCTGCATGCCCACCAACGGCAAAACCAGCAGCTGGATCTTCAGCGCGAAGGCGGTGAACTCGCGCAGCGAGTCGTCGCGGATGCCGAAGAAGCTCACGATGTCGCCCGAGAGCAGCATGACGAAGACCCACATCACCGTGGCGATTCCCGTTGCAGCCGCGATACCGCACAGCAACGTCTTGCGTACACGCGGGATGAAGCCCGCGCCGTAGTTGTAGCCAAGCAGGGGCTGGATGGCCACCGCGGTGCCGATGAGCGGCAGCACCGAGAACATGGCGCAGCGCTGCACCACCCCGATGGAGGCAAGGGCGTTTTCAGGCCCCAGCGGGCTTTGGCCGCCGTAGAGCACCAGCAGGTAGTTCACCAGGAAGTTGATGACCGACATGGCCATCTGCATGATGAAGCTGGCAGCGCCCAGGCTGAAGATGAAGCCCACCACTTCGGCTTCCAGCTTGAAGTTCTTCCAATACAGCTTGAACGCCACACCCTTGGTAAGGGTGAAGTACCAGATCACGGAAAGGCAGGAAACGCCCTGCCCCAACACCGTTGCCAAGGCGCTGCCGTTAACGCCCCAACCCAGCACGATGACGAACAGGAAGTTCAGGACGATGCAGGCCACTGTGCCGATGACCATGGTGAGCAACGCACGGTTAGGCGCGCCCGCCGTGCGGATGAAGTTGTTCACGCCCATGCCGATGATCTGGAAAATGACCCCCAGGCTGATGATGCGCACGAAGCTGTATGTGTAGTCGTGTATTTCCGGCGTGACGCTGGAAAGGGAGAGCAGCGCCTCCATGCAAGGGGGGATGCTGGCAACCAGTGCGACGATGATGGCGATGATGATGCCCAGGCATACCGTGTTGCCCAGGCTCTTCTCGGCCGCATCACGGTTGCCCTCGCCCAAGCGCAGAGCCGCCAGCGCGTTGCCGCCGTTGCCGATGAGCATGCCCACCGCCATGAAGATGGTCATAAGGGGCATGGCCGCCGTGGCAACCGAAAGGCCGATCTCGCCCATGGCCTGGCCCAGGAAGATGGAGTCGATGACGTTGTAGGCACCGTTGACGAGCATGCCCACGATGGCGGGAACGGCGAACTCGGCGATGAGCTTCGGGATGGAATCGGTGCCCATGCGCGCGGTGCGCGAGTCGCGCTGCGGGGCGGGGCCTGCGTTGCCCTGGGCTTCGCGAAGGGACCCTTTCTGGAACTGGGCTTTCCCTTCCGTGCCTTCCCGCTCTTCAAGCTCCTCGCTCATGACGCGCTTTCCTTTCGCCGTGCCGCTCATTCCTGCTTTTGCCCATTGTTGCCCTAAGCAATGCATTCCAGTGTGACATCTCGCGCCCACATGAGCTTCGCACTCTACACAAAATGCATGTTCTGTTGAATTAAATGGCTGTATAGCCGATAAGCATGCATCATGCAGGAAAAAAAGGGGGACAATAGACAGCCGTGTAGAAGAAAGGACATCCGTGGGAATCCCCGAGATAATCATGCTGGGCTTGGCGCTTTCGATGGACGCATTCGCGGTAACCATCTCGAACGCCTTCGCCTATCCGAAACTCAGCCGCATCCGCCAGGCATCCATGCCCATCGCCTTCGGCGTGTTCCAGTTCCTTATGCCGCTTGTTGGCTACCTTCTGGGCCAGCTGGTAAGCGAGATAATCACCCAGTACGCCGGCATCGTGACCTTTGTGATCTTGGGCTTCATCGGCGGGAAGATGATCTGGGACGCCTTCCACGAAGACGAGGAAGAAGAAGCGCCCTCGAAGAACACCCTGACGCTTCCCGTGCTGCTGTTCCAGGCCGTGGCAACCTCCATCGATGCCCTGGCCGTCGGCGTCAGCTTCGCAGCGCTTGAGGTGAACATGCTGCTGGCCGTTTCCCTTATCGGCATCACCACGGCACTCACCTGCACGGTTGCGCTGCTCATCGGCAAACGCTTCGGGCATGCC
>CAVDDI010000056.1:0-9838 GCA_963607675.1 bacterium
CCCGGTTACCAATCCCGACGCCAAGCGCTTCGAGACCATCAGCTACCTCGAGGTCCTTTCGCGCGAGCTGCACGTCATGGACTCCACGGCCACCTCGCTGTGCATGGACAACAAGCTGCCCATCCTGGTGTTCGACCTCATGGTTCCCGGCAACATATCGCGCATCCTGAAGGGCGAGAACATCGGAACCACCGTCACCGCGTAGCGCAGCGCATCCAAGGCGCCACCTGCGGGCGCAGCCATTTCGCAAACCTATAGGGGAAGGACCCGAGATGATCAACGACATCATGGACAAGGCGCAAAAGCGCATGGAAGGCGCCGAGCAGCAGCTTGCCAACAACTTCGCATCCGTGCGCACCGGGCGCGCGAATGCGATGATCCTCGACCGAGTGAAGGCCGATTACTACGGGGTTCCTACCCCTATCAACCAGATGGCCGCCGTGAAGACCCCCGATGCCCACACCTTGGTCATCGAGCCTTGGGACAAGTCGGCCCTCGGTGGCATCGACCATGCCATCCAAGAAGCCAACCTCGGCGTGATGCCGAACAACGATGGCTCTGTGATCCGCCTTTCCTTCCCGCCCCTTACCGAGGAGCGCCGTAAGGAATTCGTGAAGGAATGCCGCGGCTACGCCGAGGAAAGCCGTGTTGCCATCCGCAACGCCCGCCGCGACGCCAATTCTGCGGTAGAGAAGGCGGTCAAGGACGACGGTCTGCCCGAAGACGATCAGCGCCGCGCCGAGGCAGACATCCAGAAGCTCACCGACCAGGCCATCGCCAAGATCGATGAAGCCCTGGCGAAGAAAGAGAAAGAGCTGATGGCAATCTAGTTGCCCAGGGGCTTTCGAAGTGAATCATGCGCCGGCCTTAAGAGCCGGCGCTTCAGGTTGATGCTGCAGGTAAGGAATATTGGAGGTACACGGAAATGAGACAGCCGCTTGATTACATCTTCCCTGATCCTCCTGCAGGGCTCGACCCCAAGCAACTGGACCCGAACCGGGTTCCCAGGCATATCGCCGTCATCATGGACGGGAACGGGCGCTGGGCGAAGAAGCGCGCGCTTAACCGCCTTCGTGGCCACAAGGCCGGCATCGAGGCGGTGCGCGAGACCATCTGCTGTGCCAACGACTGCGGCGTGGACTACCTTACCATCTACTCGTTTTCCACCGAGAACTGGAAGCGCCCCCAGGAAGAGGTGACCGGCCTCATGGAGCTTTTCGCCAAAACCATGCTGGCTGAGGTGGATGGCTTGCATGAAGAGCATGTCCGCGTGCGCACCATAGGCGACCTTTCGGCGTTGCCCCAGGAAACGCGCGATGCGTTCGATGCTGCGTGGCAGAAAACCAAGGGCAACGACGGCATGACGTTGGTGGTTGCCGTGAACTACGGTTCGCGCCAAGAGATCCTGAACGCTGCCAAGGCCTATGCCGATGCCGTCATCGCGGCGCACCGGTCTGGCAACGACATCCAGCTCGATGAGGCTCTTTTCGAGCAAGGTCTCTACACTGCCGACATCCCCGATCCCGACCTGCTTATCCGTACCTCGGGGGAAATGCGCATCAGCAACTTCCTGCTGTGGCAGATCGCCTACTCCGAGTTCGTGTGTACCGATGTGCTCTGGCCCGACTTCAACCGTTACGACCTTCTGCGCGCCATGCTGGAGTTCCAGGGGCGCGATCGCCGTTTCGGGGCGGTGTAGCGAATGGCGAAGACGCGCATACGAAAGCCGTTCCTCAGGGGCGAGGGCGATGTTGTCGGCCGCGGCCTTACCACGGAAGTGCAACGCATAGAGGCGCACGTCCTTCCCGGTGAAGACCAACAGCCTTCAAAGGACAGGAAGCCCGCAGCCGCCAAACCGGGCAAAGAGGCCAGGAAGCCCAGCAACCTCACGGTTCGCATCATCACCGGTGCGGTGTACATTGCACTCACCGTGGTGTGCATCTACGCCTCGGAGCCCACTACGGCCATCTACCTTTCGGTTCTCAGCGCCATCTGCGCCGGCGAGTTCTACTACATGCTTCGCTCTGATGCCAAGCTGCCCAACGAGTTCCTGGGCATATGCGCTGCGGCGCTTTTCCCGCTTGCTACCTGGCTTTTCGGCCTTTCTGGCGTCATTGTGGTGTTGGCCTTGTTCGTGCTCTCGCTGTTGGTGTGGTACGTGTTCTGGATGCCGGCTCGCATCAGCGATGTGGCGGTAAGCCTGTTCGGCGCGGTGTACACCGGCTTGGTCATGTCCACTGCCATGGTGCTGCGCGCCTCCCTGCCCGACCAGTGGGGTGCCCTGTTGGTGCTGGGCCTGTTCGCCAGCGTATGGGGCAACGACGCCTTCGCCTACTTGGTGGGTTCGGCCATCGGCAAGCACAAGCTGGCACCGCATATCTCGCCGAAGAAGAGCTGGGAGGGCTTCATCGCCGGCCTGGCCTTCGCCATGGCCTTCTGGTGCCTGCTCACCCTCATCCCAGGCGTTACCATGTCCATCCCCCAGGCCCTGCTGTTCGGTTTCGTGAACGGCCTTGCCGGCGTCCTGGGCGATTTGGTGGAAAGCCGCATCAAGCGCAACTCCGGCTTCAAGGACTCGGGCACCATCATGCCCGGTCATGGCGGCTTGCTCGATCGCTGTGACTCGCAGTTCCTGGTAACCCTTACCGGCGCCATCATGCTTATCTTAGGAGGGTGCATACCCTATGCCCTGTAACGATGAAACCAGAATGGGCTCCGCTGCCCCAATGCGACGTGTCGCCGTTCTGGGGTCAACCGGTTCCATCGGCACGCAAACGTTGGATGTGGTGCGCCGCCATCCCGACCGCTTGGAAGTGGTGGCGCTCGCCGCCGGCACGCGCGGGGAAGAGCTGCTGGCGCAGGCCAAGGAATTCAGCGTTGGGCATATTGCCTTGGGCAGCCCGGATGCTGTGGCTCCATCGGTGGTTGCAGAGCTGAGGGAGCACGTCGATGGGTTCCCTGAAGCTGTTTCCTCCATCGGCTTCGGTGCCGATGCGGTGCGCGGCCTCGTCGGTCTGCCTGAGGTGGATGTGGTGGTGAACTCGCTGGTAGGCGCTGCGGGCCTGCAGGCAAGCTACGAGGCGCTGAAGGCCGGAAAGGTGCTTGCCCTGGCCAATAAGGAATCGCTGGTGGTTGGCGGTGACCTTATCATGCCCATGGCGGCAGAGCCGGGGCTCCTTATGCCCATCGACTCCGAGCACGGTGCCATCTACCAGTGCCTTTTGGGCGAGCAACCCAGTGAGGTAAGCAAGCTGTGGGTAACTGCTTCCGGTGGTCCGTTCCGCGGCAAGAAGCGCAGCGATCTTGAGCATATAACGCCCGCCCAGGCCCTTGCCCATCCCACGTGGAACATGGGCAGGAAGATATCTATCGACTCCTCTACCCTCATGAACAAGGGGCTTGAGGTCATAGAGGCCCATCATCTGTTCGCCATGCCCTATGACAAGATCCAGGTGGTGGTGCAGCCCCAGAGCGCCATCCACTCCATGGTCGAGTTCACCGACGGCAGCGTGAAGGCCCACCTGGGCACTACCGATATGCGCATCCCTATCCAGTTCGCCCTCAGCTACCCAGAGCGATGGGACGCCCCGGTGCAGCCGCTTGATTTCCGCACGTTGGGTTCGTTGGAGTTCGCTGCGCCCGACACCGACACGTTCAGGGCGCTCGCTCTTGCCTACCACGCCGGTAGGGTAGGGGGCACGCTGCCTTGCGTCATGAACGCCGCCAACGAGGTTGCGGTTGCGGCCTTCTTGGAAGAAGGCCTAACCTACCTGGGCATTGCCGAGTGTGTTGAGGCTTCTATGGAAGCCCACGAGCAGCAGGGCGTGCAGAAGGTGGAAAGCATAGATCAGCTGCTCGAGCTGGATTCGTGGGCGCGCGAATACGCGAAGGGCTGGATAGCCAAGCGCTAGGCATCCGTCGTGGTGCAGGGCTTTCTGCCTGCGTCGCTCGGCTCGCGAACGTCGTTTTCCCAGAGTGGGGTGCCTGCGGCATGCCTCGGTTCGCTTCTTCCGCCGTGCGCTCTCCGAGCCCGCCGGCCCGAGCGGGGCAGTGCGATCCAATCGGCTTCCAAGAACTTGTGGATTCCCCTTCTCAAATCCGGTCATTCTGGTATCATTCAACAGGTTGCACGGGAAATCTGTGCAACAAAGGAATAAGTGCGATGATACGCGGGGATTGTGCATACGTTCCGGCTCGGGTGCCCAACACCGAATGCCGACTTGCTACGGTCACGCTTTCAAAGTTATCGCCTTGCGTTTATTCGAATAAGGAGAAATATGTACGCAATCGTTAAGACTGGCGGCAAGCAGTACAAGGTATCCACCGGTGACTGCCTGAACGTCGAAAAGCTTGAGGGTGAGGCAGGCGACAAGGTCGCTCTTACCGCCATCGCAGTCGTTGACGGCTCCAAGGTCGTTGCCGATCCTGCCGAGGCTGCAAAGACCAAGGTAGAGGCAACCATCGTTGAGCAGTTCAAGGGCGAGAAGCAGCTCGTCTTCAAGTTCAAGAAGCGCAAGAACTACAAGAAGCTGCGCGGTCATCGTCAGAATCTGACTCGCGTTCAGATCACCAACATCGCATAGTTAAGGAGGAATACTCATGGCACACAAGAAAGGTCAAGGTTCCATCCGCAACGGCCGCGATTCCGAGTCCAAGCGCCTTGGTTGCAAGCGCTTCGCAGGTGAGTTCGTCGGTGCGGGCAACGTTCTGGTTCGTCAGCGCGGTACGCGCATCCACCCCGGTGAGAACGTGGGTCGTGGCAAGGACGATACCCTTTTCGCTCTGTGCGAAGGCACGGTAGAGTACACCAAGGGCGCACGTCGCAAGGTGCATGTTCGCCCCGAGGCGTAAGCTCCGTTAGGATATCTCTGATATTGAAAGGCCCTCTGCAGCGTGCAGGGGGCCTTTTCGTTTAGAATCGAAGGAACATGTTTACAGACAAGGTTCGCATATTCGTAAAGGCCGGCGACGGCGGCGCTGGATGCATGTCGTTTCGGCGTGAGGCGCACGTGCCCAAGGGCGGCCCCGACGGCGGTGACGGCGGCAGGGGCGGCAACATCGTCCTAGAGGCCGACATGCGCGTTTCGTCGCTCATCGACTACCGCTTCAAGCATCATTTCAAGGCCACGCGCGGCACTCACGGCAAGGGCTCCAAGATGAACGGCGCCAATGGCGAAGACCTTGTTCTGAAGGTTCCCATTGGCACCATCGTGCGCGAGTACGACGAGGAAACCAAGCAGACGGGCGAGGTGATCGCCGACCTTACGCACGACGGCGAGAGCATCATTGTGGCTCGTGGCGGCGTTGGCGGCCGAGGCAACACCCACTTCGTTACGCCTACGCGCCGCGCCCCCGCTTTTGCCGAGCTGGGCGTTCCTGCCGAGGAATGCTGGATCGAGCTGGAAATGAAGCTCATGGCCGATGCGGCCCTCGTTGGCGTTCCCTCGGCCGGTAAGAGCTCGCTTATCTCGCGCATGAGCGCGGCGAAGCCCAAGATCGGCGATTATCCGTTCACCACCCTGGTGCCCAACCTGGGCGTGGTGAAGGCCGATGAGTACAATTACGTCGTTGCCGACGTTCCCGGCCTTATCGAGGGCGCGCACGAGGGCAAGGGGCTGGGGCACGAGTTCCTGCGCCATGTTGAGCGTTGCGCCGTTATCCTTCACGTTATCGACCTTACCGGCGGCTATGAAGGCCGCGACCCGGTAGAGGATTACCGCATCATCAACAACGAGCTGAAGATGTACCTGCCCGAGCTTGCTCAGCGTCCCTGCATCGTGGTGGGCAACAAGATCGATGCCCCGGGGGCAGAGGAGGCCGGCAAGCGCCTTCAGGAAGAGGTGCGCCGCGATTCCATCGAGCGTGCAGGTGGCAACGAGTTCGCTGAAAGCCCCTTGAACCCGAAGGTGTTCTTCACCAGCGCCGTCACCGGCAAGGGCGTTGATGCCCTTATGAGGGCGGCGGGATCGAAGGTTGCCCAACTGCGTGAGGAGGAACGCAAGGCCCAGGAGGGCATCGAGCACTTCGATCAGATCTGGCAGCATCGTCGTGATGAGCGCGACAAGCGTTTTGAGATCACGCAGCTTTCCGAAGGCGTGTTCCGCGTAACAGGCAAGCAGGTTGAGCGCATGGTCATCCAAACCGACTGGGACAACGACGAGGCCATCGCGTTCCTCCAGCATCGATTCAAACGCCTGAAACTGGATGAGGCCCTGGAAAAGGCGGGTGCCCGCGATGGCGATGAGATCCGCATCTTGGGTTGCGCCTTCGAGTTCGAATCGGCGCGGATGCATGACGATATCTACGGGGGATTGGATATTTAGGGCATGAGGAACGGCAAGAAGGTCATAGTCATCAAGATCGGCTCTTCCACCCTGGTGAATGGCCAGGGCAAGCTCGATCGCCCGTACTTCGATGGCCTGGCTGCCCAGGTGAACGCCCTGCGCAAGGGTGGCTGGAGCCCCATCATCGTCTCTAGCGCCGCCATTGCCTGTGGGCTCGAGGCCTTGGGCATCGATGAGCGCCCGACAGATATCCCCTCACTGCAGGCGGCTGCATCGGTGGGGCAGAACGCGCTCATGTCCGCCTATGCCGATTCGTTTTCCCGCTACGGGGTGCTTACCTCCTGCGTCTTGATAACCCGTCATTCAACGGCTCAGCGCAATGCGTACCTGCATGCGCGTGACACGCTTGAGCGCTTGCTCGACTTCGATGTGGTTCCCATCATCAACGAGAACGACACGGTTTCCGTCGAGCAGATCCGCTTCGGCGACAACGACACGCTCGCCGCGTTGGTTTCCTGCTTGGTGCAGGCCGACCTGTGCGTCATCTTCTCGGACATCGAAGGGCTTTTCACTGCCAACCCCTCCACCGACCCAACCGCTACCCTGGTGCCCCGCGTGGAGCGCATAACGCCCCAGCTCATGGCATCAGCCGGTGGAGTGGGATCGAAGATGGGCAGCGGCGGCATGATAACGAAGATCCGCGCTGCTCGCGTGCTTATGCTTGCCGGCATCCCCATGGTTATCTGCCATGGGCATCGTCCGCATAGTCTGGAGCAGATAGTTGTAGGCGAACAGGTGGGCACTTACTTTGCCGCACGTACCGTTCCGCACGATATCACGCCCCGCAAGCTGTGGATCGCCTTGGGCGATACCGCGAAGGGCGTTCTTGTCGTCGACGAAGGAGCTAAAGGCGCCTTGATCGAGCGGGGCTCGTCGCTTCTTTCCGTGGGTATCAAGGAAGTGGAAGGCTCGTTCTTCCGCGGCGATATCGTGGACATTAAAGACGAATCCGGCCATCTGTTCGCCCGTGGGCGCGTGAGCGCACCTTCGTCCGAGGTGAGCTTGGCGCGGGGGCGTACTCAGAAAGAGATCAAGGGCAACGAGCTGTTGGTGAACCTTGGCGACAAGCCGGCGGTCCATCGCGATGAATTGGTGGTGTTCGAATGAGCGAGGCAAGGAAAGCCGCCGAGGCGGCAAAGAACGCGGCATCCCTGATGGGGCAGGCTCCAACCGAGCTGAAGAACCAGGCGCTTTTCGCCATGGCGGCAGCGCTGCGGGCGCAGCAAGATGCCATCTGCGCCGCCAACCGGTTGGATTGCGAAGCGGCAAGGGAAAAGGGCATATCGGCTTCATTGCTTGATCGCTTGGCCTTGAGCCCCGAGCGCATCGAGGGCATGGCCTCTTCGTTGGAACAGCTTGCCGCTTTGGACGACCCGGTGGGCAAGACCATCGAAGAGCGAACGCTGTACAACGGCCTTCGGCTGCGCAAGGTGACGGTTCCCCTTGGCGTGGTGGCCATGGTGTATGAGGCGCGCCCTAACGTTACCGCCGACGCTGCGGGCATCTGCGTGAAGTCGGGCAACGCCTGCGTCCTTCGCGGCGGCTCGCTGGCGGTCCATTCGAATACCGCTATTGCCCAGGTGCTGCGCAATGCCGTGGAAAGCGTTGGCCTGCCTGCTGATGCGATCGTGGCCATAGCCTCTACCGATCGCGCCGAAACCGATGAGCTTCTACGTCTGCGCGGCTTGGTGGACGTGCTTATACCCCGTGGCGGTGCTGGGCTTATCCAGCATTGCGTGGAACATGCCACGGTTCCCGTCATAGAGACGGGGGTGGGCAATTGCCATGTGTATGTCCATGAATCGGCCGATCTTGCCATGGCGTGCGCCATCATCATGAATGCGAAGACGCAGCGCCCGGGTGTGTGCAACGCCTGTGAGTCGCTGCTTGTGGATTCCTCCGTGGCAGAATCGTTCTTGGCACAGCTTTTGCCCCAGTTGGCAGATGCCGGGGTTGCGGTTCATGGCGATGCGGCCGCTGAGCGCGGCGTTGGTTTGGTTGGCGGCAAGGCCGAGGAGCTCTTCGTTCCTGCCACGGAAGACGATTGGGGCCGTGAGTACCTTGGGCTGGAGATCAGCATCAAGTGCATAAGCGGCGGCGTCGAGGAAGCAATCGCCCATATCAACCGCTACGGCACCGGGCATTCCGAGTGCATCGTAGCTGCTGATCCAGCTGTCATTGCCCGTTTCCAGCAAGGGGTTGATGCCGCGGCGGTGTACGCCAACGCCTCTACCCGCTTCACCGATGGCGGCGAGTTCGGCCTTGGTGCCGAGATAGGCATCTCCACCCAGAAGCTGCACGTGCGCGGCCCCTTTGCCTTGGAGGCGCTTACCAGCACGAAGTACCTGCTGAACGGCGAAGGCCAGGTTAGGGGCTAGCCATGAGCGCTATCGATGTCATCGAGGCGGTAAGGAAGGTCTCTGAGGCAGAGAAGGGCTCGAAGCGCCCGGTCGTTTGCGAGCGCTTCGATGATCTGGGCAAAGACGGCAAGCCCTGCCGTTTGGGCATCATGGGCGGCACGTTCGACCCCATCCACAACGGGCATCTTGCCTGTGCGGAACAGGCTCGTGAAGACCTGGGGCTAGACGTTATCGTGTTCATTCCCACGGCCAACCCGGTGTTCAAGCGCGACCAGCGCATTGCCCCGGCAAAAGAGCGCCTGGCCATGTGCCGCGCCGCCATCGCCGACAACCCTTACTTCGACGTAAGCGATATCGAGATAGTTCGTGGCGGAGACACCTACACCATTGACACGCTGCGTGCCCTTCGTGCCCATTATCCTAAGAACGTCGAGCTGTTCTTCCTTACCGGAGCCGATGCCATCGCCACGGTTTCCAAGTGGCGCGGCGCTCAGGAGATGGGTAAGCTTGCCTATTTCGTCGGGGTGGATAGGCCGGGCTTCGAGCTTTCCGACGAGAAGCGCCGGCAGATCGTCGAAGATGCGAAGGGCATCACCATATCGTTTGTTACCATCGAGGCCCTGGAGATCTCATCAAGCGAGCTTCGCCGTCGTTTGGCGCAGGGAAAGTCGATCCGCTATCTTACTCCGCAGGTAGTGGTGGACCACGTTATGGAGCATCAGTTCTATCGAGAGGAGGAATCCCATGGCTAAAGACAAGAAGAAGCAGCCCGTCGAAATGGACAAGGACCAATTGAGCGAGTTCGCCTATCTTCCTACCAAAACCGAAGGATTCAAGGCGGAAAAGCCGTTCTGCTCTTCAAACTACAAGCAGATGAAGGGCTTGCTCATGCAACGGGTGAGCCCTAGCCGCTATGTGCATAGCCTTTCGGTGGCCAAGACCGCACGTAAGCTGGCGCGTGCCTATGGCGTCAACGAGGATCAGGCGCGCATGGCTGGCCTTCTGCACGATTGGGATAAGGGCTTGAGCCCCAAGCATCTGGCTTGCCGTGTGGAGGATTTCAGCCTTCCCGTTTCGCAAGAGGCCGTACAGAGCATGCCCTGGGTTCTCCACGGGCCCACTGCCGCCGCCGTG
>CAVDDI010000057.1:0-9740 GCA_963607675.1 bacterium
CCATCACAGTGGACACCAAGGGCGAGAAGGGCGATGCAGGAGAGCAAGGGCCGCAAGGCATCCAGGGCGAACAAGGCCCTCAAGGAGAGCAAGGCCCCCAAGGCCCCAAGGGTGATAAGGGAGACACCGGCGAGCAAGGCCCGCAAGGCATCCAGGGCGAGAAGGGCGACAAGGGAGCCGACGGCTACACCCCAGTCCGAGGCACCGACTACTGGACCGCCGATGACGTAGCCATCCTCGACAACGCTACCTCCAAGGCAGACGCGGCACAGACCACGGCGGAAGCAGCCAAGAGCGCAGCCGACACTGCTCAATCAACAGCAGACGCAGCGGCAACGAGCGCAACCGCCGCCGCCGCCAAGGTGACAATCGTGGACGACGACGTGAAGCGCAACGCGCTTGAGATCATCGGGCAGTACGTGGGCCGCGACCTGTCGGTTGTCCTGGCAGACGAGATCGCAAGCGGCAAGACCGTCTACGACGCGCTCCATGCGCGCGTCCAGGCGGGCAACTACGAGGGGCTGCGCATCGGTGACTACATCGACGTGGCGTTGACAGACTCGACCGCAGTAACCGCCTCGGCGACCAAGCGGTTCCTGATCGCGCACTTCGACCCGTACCGTTGGTGCGGGGACACCGCCAAGGGACGGCACATCGCCTTCGTGGCGGAAACCGCCATCGCCGTCTCATCGACGTACCCCACCGTGGTCAACGGCTCGTACGTCCAATGGAACACGACTGCGACCAACCAGGGCGCCTCGACCGACAAGCACCCCTACACGGGCAGCAACCTGAAGGCATGGGAGACCGCGTTCGAGGCGTGCCTGCCAACGGCGTTGAGCAACTACCTCCTTACCCAGCGCGTCCTGCTTGAAGAGCGCTACAGCGCCTCAGGCTCCCTGACCAACTCCAACGGATGGTCTTGGGCGAACATCGGCAAGGTCTGGTCCCTGTCCGAGACCGAGGTGCACGGGCAGTGCGTGTGGGGGACCAATGGCTACTCCGTCGGCCTCGACTGCCAGTTCGACCTGTTTCATGACGCGGCGCACCGACTCAACAGCAGCCGCAGCGGCTGGTGGCTCCGGTCTGCCGCCTCGGCTTCTGCGTCGGGCGTTTGCGTCGTCCTCGACGGCGGCAGCGCCTGCAGCTACTCGGCGGCGGGCGGCTGGTGCCGCCCCCGTGTCGGCTTCCTCCTAGGGTAGCGAAGCGGACCGTACCTGACACCTTGCTTGGGCACGCCTTGCGCGTGCCCTCCTACCGAAAGGAGACGCATCTGCATGGTCTCCGAGGGGATCATGACCGTGGAACAGGCGAGGGCTTCGTACATGTCGTTCCGAGGCTCGCTTGAGAAAAGGCGAGGGGACGGCAGGCCCCGCCTCAGGATGGACGTGCACAACCTGGTGAGATCGCTGGACAGGCTCTTCTTCGAGCTGTTCGGCGAGCCGTATGACCCACTACGAAAGGAAACAGAATGACCCAGCAAGAGATCGACGCCGAGATCAACGCCTACGAGCAGCTTCTCCGCCAGACCGACTACAAGGCCCTCAAGTACGCAGAGGGGCAGTTGACCGACAAGGAGTTCGCCGAGGCGAAGGCAGAGCGCCAATCCTGGCGCGACAAGATCAACGAGCTTCAGGAGCTTGAGCCTGAAGAGGAATAGCGACACCTGTCGCATGGGGCATCGGGCTTCGGCTCGGTGCCCCTCTTTTTTGTTTAGTCGGCGAAATAGAATTCGCGCCATTTCTTCAGGTCTTCTGACACCCTGCTTGTCATGTTGTACCCGTTGACGAACAGCGCAACCTTCTTCCCCGGCCATGCCACATCAGGCCGACCCGGAACCTTCCACTGAAGGCGGTACCCGCCAAGCCCCGCCTCTCGCAAGCGCTGACGCACCAGCAGCTCCGGTTTGGTGTCCTTGCGCTTGTTGCCCTGCATGGAGCGATGTACGGCATAGCTCGACGCTTCAGGGGCCTCGATTCGCACCGAGGCGTATTCGACAGACCCGCGCTGTGCCTTTTCCGATGCTGCCTTGATTTCCCGAAGCTGCTGCCCGTTTGCCGGGGCCACCGACTCCAACGCCTTCCCCCACCGCTCCACCAAGCGCTCAAGGCTCCATGCCGCATTGGCAGGGCTGGTGGAAGGAAGCACTTCAGCTTCGATCCCTACTATATATAGTAGGTACTTTTTGTAGAGCCGCCCGGCGGTTGCCCCGTTGCATATCACCTTCGTTATGGGCGCCTGGCTTGTTATGCACCGCACGTCTACCGGGATAACGTTCTTGATGGACGAATCGCTGGAGCCCTTGATATCGCACTCCCCTATCACATCCCAAAGGGCGATGCCGTTTTCCAGCAGCAAGCTGCGCTTCTGAGCGATGGAGGCAGGCTCGGGCTTGCCCGCACAGGCGGCAAGCATGCGCCAAAAACGATTATTCGGGTTGCCGTAGTAGAAATCGTTCTTACGGGAAAGCACCGAGGGAAACGAGCCGAGCACAAGCACACGGGAGCGCTCGTTGAACACCGGTTCGAATCCGTGGGAGATATGTTGGTAAGTTGCCATAGCCGGCAGTATAGCGAACCACCAACGCGATTTGGCGCAGCGCTGGTGCGGTATGCTTTTCTGCACAGGAAGACAAGGGGGATGACCGTGGAGCGAGCCGTACTGATAACCGGGGCAACCGGCGGGCTGGGGCGCGAGTTCGCTCACCAGTATGCTGCAGACGGGTACAGCATCGTGCTGGTTGCGCGGAACCTTTCGGCGCTCGACAAGCTAGCAGAAGAGCTGCGGGCAGAGCATGGTATCGAAACCGCAGTATTCCCTTGCGACTTCACCAACCCTTCCGCACCAGCGAAGCTGCACCAGACATTAAGCGAGCAGGGCATTTATCCCGACATCCTGGTGAACAACGCCGGGCTTGGCTACGATACCCCTTTCATGGAAAGCGACATGCCCACCCAGGAAGCCCTGATGGACGTGAACATGGCCGCCCTCACCAAGATGATGCGCCTGTTCGGGCAGGACATGGCAAGACGGGGCAAAGGCGGCATCTTGAACGTTGCCTCCATAGCCTCATATCCCGAAGGGCCGTACATGGCAACCTACTACGCCTCGAAATCTTACGTGCGCTCGTTAACCGAAGCAGTGCATACCGAGCTTTTGGGAAGCGGTGTGCACGTAACCGCCTTGTGCCCGGGCCCCGTGCGAACCGATTTCTGGAAACGGGCCTCTGCTGGCGGCACCATCTTGGCACACCTGGCGGTAAAGCCTGAAGGTATAGCGTCGGCCGGCAGGCGGGCGCTGCGCTGGAACCTTTCCTCGTATGTGCCGGGGCTTCCCTGGAAATTCGTCGCCTTCGCCACCAGACTTCTGCCTCGCAGCTGGATAAGACTCGCCGCAGCGCAACTGCAGAAGCCCAACAAGGAATAAGCGCAGCCGGCCATGGCGTCGCCGCCAGCGGCACCCACGTCCATGGAAGCCCGCATAAGCGCGAAACCTCGACCTTCTTCACTGACTTTTTGAGGGCGAACAGCAAAAAGCCCGCCGGGTGGCGGGCTTTGGATTCAGGGCTGCGGTTTGAACGCAGCCGTGGAGGCTGAAAAGGGCAACAGCCCCAGCCGATGCAGCGTGCGCTATTCGGCGCGCAGGGGTTCTAAGGCCTTCAGCATGAACTCGCTGGCTTCAGCGCACAGCTCGTCGGTGGGAGCCTCGGCCAGAACGCGCACCAGCGGCTCGGTGCCGCTTGCGCGCAAAAGCACACGGCCGCGGTCGCCCAGGAACTCTTCCGCCTGCTTCACCGAGGCCAACACAGCCTCATCCTGCATGGCGGCGTCCTTGTCAACAACGCGCACATTGGTAAGCAGCTGCGGGTACAGCTTCACCGGAGCGCACAGCTGGGAAAGCGTTTCGCGCTCGGCACGCAGCACCTCCATCACACGCAGCGAGGTAAGGATGCCATCGCCCGTGCTGGCAATGTCACCGAAGATCACATGGCCCGACTGCTCGCCGCCCAGGCTGTAGCCGTTTGCGTGCATGCAGGCAAACACGTTCTTGTCGCCCACGGCGGTGGTCTCGTAGTTCAGGCTCGCCTGCTCGAAGGCCTTCAGCACGCCGAAGTTGCTCATAACCGTGGGAACCACCGTGCCGGCGGAAAGGCGGCCGTGCTTGTTCAGGTACACGCCGCACACATACAGGATGAGGTCGCCGTCTACCACATGGCCGCGCTCGTCTACCGCAAGGCAGCGGTCGGCATCGCCATCGAAGGCGAAGCCCACATCGAGCCCCTGCTCAACCACCAAGCGCTGCAGGCGGTCGATATGGGTGGAACCGCAATCGACGTTGATATTGAAGCCATCGGGGCTGTTGTTGATAACGCGCACATCGGCACCCAAGGCGTCGAACACGGGCTTGGCAACCGAAGATGCCGAGCCGTTGGCGCAGTCCAAGCCAACCTTCACGCCCTGCAACGAGAAGTTCGCGCTGGCAATGAGGTGGGCGATGTAGCGGTTGCGGCCCTGCATGTAGTCGACCGTGGCACCGATGGCATCGCCGGAAACCATGGGCACCTTTTCGGGATATTCGCCGTCGATGTACTGCTCGATAAGCTGCAGCAGCGATTCCTCCATCTTAAAGCCCTGGGAGTTCACCAGCTTGATGCCGTTATCGGTATAGGGGTTATGGCTGGCTGTGATCATGACGCCGCAGTCGAACGCGCCGTCGGTGGTTTCGAAGGAAAGGCCCGGCGTGGGGATAACGTGCAGCATGTAGGCATCGGCGCCCGAGGCAACCAAGCCGGAGATCATGCCGCTTTCCAGCATGTAGCTGGAACGGCGGGTGTCCTTGCCCAGTACGATGCGCGCTTTGCGGCCCTGGCGTACGCCGTAGTACCAGCCTATGAATCGACCGATCTTGTATGCATGCTCGACCGTAAGGCTCTCACCGGCAACGCCGCGGAAGCCGTCCGTACCGAAGTATTTCATGTGGTTCTCCTGTCCGATAGCGGCCGGATGCGCCGCCGATTAACAGCTCAGGGAGCGAATCGAAGGCTTTGCAGCGCCCTCGTGCGCAACCCGCAAGTTCTCCTATTATCCCCCACTGCGCTCATTACTGCACGCCAAAGCACCAGCATCGGCGAAACAGCAGGACGGCACCCCGACCCCCGGAACCGATAGGGGCAGGCCACACAACCCATTGCAAAGGCAGCACACTCACCCTTCGGGTGCCTACGGTACACTTTTCCTTGAAATGAACCACGCGCCAACATCGGCGCTTTTCGAATAGGAGGAGCCACATGAAAGGCCTTGAGGGAGTAAAAGTCGTCGAGCTTACCGGATACGTTGCCGCGCCGGCCTGCCTGCGCATCTTGGGGGAAATGGGCGCAACCATCTACAAGATCGAGCCGTTTTCGGGCGATGAGTACCGCACCAACGGCCCAGCCTTCGGCATGGGCAAGACCGACATCGACGACCCCGCCTTCGACCTGGCATCGCTGAACAAGGAATTCCTCTCGGTGAACCTGAAAGACGAGAAGGGCAAGGAATTCCTGGAGAAGCTCCTGGCCGATGCCGACATCATGGTTACCAGCTTCCGCGACAAAGCCCTGAAGAAGCTGGGGCTCGACTACGATTCCGTACATGCGCGCCATCCCCACCTGGTATGGGGGCAGATGCGCGGCTACGGCGAACACGGCCCCGAGCGCAACACCAAGGGCTTCGACACCACCGCCTATGCGGCACGTGGCGGCTTCCTGGCCTCGCTTCCGCAGGCAGGTGAAGGTTACCAGCCCATCAATTGGCCTGCCGCCATCGGCGACTGGAACAGCTCGGTTACCCTTACTGCCGGCCTGTTGGCAGCACTTGTGCGCAAGGAACGCACCGGCGAGGGCGACAAGGTAACCACCACCCTACACCACAATGCGCTATGGGCCATGAACATCATGCTGGCGTCCAGTCAGTTCGGCGACGCCTGGCCCAAGAGCCGCTACAATGCCACCTGCCCCTCAAACAACACCTACCGATCCAAAGACGGCGTCTGGTTCATCATCTGCTACGGAAGCTACGACCTGTTCTTCGAGCACCTGATGACCTCCATCGGGCTCACCTCCATCCTAGGCGACGAGCGCTACACCACCTCAGCCGCAATCAACAACGGAAGCGGCGGCAACACCGAGGTGATAAAGATGCTGGAACAGCATTTCCTCACGCAGGACTGGGCTCACTGGGAGCCCATCTTCCAGGAGAACGAGATTCCCTACCAGCGCCTGTTCCTGCCCGACGACATCCTGCACGATGAAGAGGCTTTCGCCAACGACGCCCTGCGAACCCTGCACTACGATGCCTTCGGCGACAAGGTGCTGCCCACCACCCCGGTCCGGCTGGCTTCCGTGGGCGACCCGGTTCTGCGCCGCAGCCGCCCCGTGGGCTACGACACTGCGCGCATCATGGGGGAATACGGCTATGCACCCGATCAGATCGCCCAGATGAACGGCACCTCGGTGAAGGTCTATGACGGCCCCGCCATGCCGGAATCGGTGATGGAGCCCAGCTTCGGGCCGCGTTCTATCCGCGAATAAGCGGCAAGCCCAAGCAAAACACGCCGTCGAACGACTCTCGGCGGCGTGTTTTATGAACATGTTATACCAGGTCAAACCTATATTGAGTTTAGCTATAACCTTCAGTGGGCAAATGCCTGTTTTCCCATACAAAACCCGAATAGCTCCCTGCATAGAGAGAAACGCGTTCAAATGCTAGGATAGCCCTTGAGCTGCAGATTCGGTTTAATGCCGGTTCGCAGTTCCATTCGAAACGGGAATAAAGAAGGGAACATATTATGGATTTCAAGCTTACTGACGAGCAAGAGCTGCTCATTGAGAGCGCCCATGAGTACGCAACCCGCTACTTCACCGACGAAGCAGTAAAGCAGGCTTACGAGGTTGACCACCACATCAGCGTAGAGGCTGCCATGGCTTACCGCGAGGCAGGCTTCATGCACCTTGGCCTTCCCGAGGAAGTCGGCGGCGTTCCCGTAGACAAGCTCACCGAGATCCTCTTGGTAGAGAAGCTCCACGAGTACACCGGCGTAACGCTTCCCTTCGTTACCGACTTCAACACCATCACCGACGTCATCGACTTCGGCTCCAAGGAGCAGCAGGAGATGATCATGAACGCCATCGAGAACGTCGAGAGCACCTGCATCGCCTGCTCCGCCATCTCCGAGCCCGCTGCCGGCTCCGATAACAACGCCATGACCTGCGTAACCCGCAAGCAGCCCGATGGCACCTATCTGCTGAACGGCCAGAAGACCTGGGTTACCCTGGGCGGCCTTTCCATCTACACCATGGTCGTAGCCAAGGACGAGGATCCCTCCTACGAGAACGACAAGTACTCCCTGTGGCTGGTTCCCAACGACACCCCCGGCTTCACCATCGGCCATCTTGACAAGGTAGGCCAGCAGGCCATCCCGTTCGTCGACCAGTTCTTCGACAACGTGGTCCTTACCGAGGATATGCGCCTTGGCGAACCCGGCATGGGCTGGAAGCTGCTCATGAAGAAGCTCGAGTTCGAGCGTTGCCTGGTTGTGGCATCTTCCCTGGGCCTTGCCCAGGCTGCCCTGAACGATGCCGGCGCCTACGCCTCTGAGCGTATCTGCTTCAAGAAGCCCATCGCCCACCAGACCACCATCCAGCTGCACCTATGCGAGATGGAGAACATCATCCAGAACGTTCGCGCCCGCCTTTACCAGGTGGTAACCATGATCGACAACGGCGAGTCCACCCGCTTGGAATCCGCCCTGCTGAAGGGTTACGCCTGCCGCGAGCTTACCCGAGTTGCCGACCTGGCAATGTCCATCTACGCAGCCATCGGCTACACCAAGGAAATCCGCGTTGGCCGCATCTGGGCAGACCTCCGCGGCAACGAGATGGGCGGCGGCACCACCGAGATCATGGACTACATCGCCGGCCGCCAGCTGGTGAAGAAGTACAAGGCAAAGTAGGCCTTTCCCAAAGCCATTCCTTCGCTTCGAAAGCCCCCGAAAGGGGGCTTTCGTTTTGCCCTGCATCGTCGAGGGCGGTACCCCGAACTAGCCTTCGGCCCCCCACCCGCAGAAAGGGGTCCTCCAGCTCTGCCTTACGCATGCGGTTGAACCGGAGAACAGGAGCAAGGCGCTCGGCTGGGCCTGCAAACCAACGGCAGCAGCTGCGATTCGCAGCGAACGTGAAAATGGCACGCCATATGTAACATTATGTAAACGCATGGCTATACTTAGAACTTGTGCGCTGAGGCAAGCGAATGCTGCCGAAGCCGCGCTCCTTATCCCCAAACCCTCCTCAAGGAGAAGCACATGAAGACAATCGCGAATGCCTGGACAAGCCTGAGCTTGGTCAAGCGCATCATCATCGGCTTGGTCATCGGTGCCCTGCTTGGCGCTTTCGGTCCCAAGGACCTTGCCGTCATAACGCTTCTGGGCACGCTGTTCGTCAGCGCGCTGAAGGCAGTAGCGCCATTCCTGGTGTTCTTCTTGGTTATCAACGCGCTGTGCCGCACCAAGCTCCCCCAGTCGATGAAGACCATCATCCTGCTCTACGTGGTAAGCACCCTTGCCGCTGCGTTCACGGCGGTTGCCGTAAGCTTCGCCTTCCCAGTAGAGCTCACGCTTTCCGGGGTCGAGGCCGCCGATAAGGCCGCGCCCACCGACATCGCCGAGGTGCTCACCACCCTCATCGGCAACATGGTGGTGAACCCTGTTGACGCCCTAACGAACGCCAACTACATCGGCATCTTGGTTTGGGCCATCTTGTTGGGCATCGCCATGCGCTACACCAGCGAAGGTACCAAGAGGTTCTTCGGCGATATGTCGCACGTCATCTCCATCGTGGTCCGTTGGATCATCGCTTGCGCCCCGTTCGGCATCCTGGGCCTGGTATACACCTCCGTTGCAGAGAACGGCCCCGAGATCTTCATCGAGTACGGTCAGCTGCTGCTGGTGCTGCTGGGCGCCATGTTCTTCATCCTTCTGGTGGTGAACCCGCTGCTGGTGTTCCTGAACATCCACAAGAACCCGTACCCCATTGTGTTCCGCTGCATCAAGGACTCGGGCATGTACGCCTTCTTCACGCGCAGCTCTGCCGCTAACATCCCGGTGAACATGGAGCTGTGCAAGCGCCTGGGCATCAAGCACGATACCTATTCCGTTTCCATCCCGCTGGGCGCAACTATCAACATGGCAGGCGCTGCTATCACCATCACGGTCATGTCCATTGCCGCAGCCAACACCGTGGGCATTGCTATCAATCCCGTAACCGCCGGCATCCTATGCGTCCTTGCCGCAGTCAGCGCTTGCGGCGCTTCAGGCGTTGCTGGCGGCTCGCTTCTGCTTATCCCGCTGTGCTGCTCGCTCTTCGGCATCAGCAACGACATCGCCATGCAGGTAGTTGGCGTCGGCTTCGTCATCGGCGTTGTGCAAGACTCCGTGGAAACCGCGCTGAACTCCCTTTCCGATGCGCTGTTCACCGCCACCGCAGACTACCGGGAACGCCGCAAGGCCGGCGTCGACTTCAAGGTAGGTAAGGATTGCGACGAATGGAGCGCTGAATCCCCGGTCAGCGCCGCCGAATAACGGATAGGCAACTCACGGCAATTCTCCTGCTGCCCACTCCCTACGTACAAGCGCCTCCCTTGGAAAACCCAAGGGAGGCGCTTTGCGTTGTTCGGGCACCACCCTTTTGCCCTCTCAAAGGCCAAGAG
>CAVDDI010000058.1:0-9715 GCA_963607675.1 bacterium
GTGATATGCACAACTTCCTTCAGGGCTATGTCCTTGATTTCTCGCTGGTTGGTTTTAAGGGCGGAAGAGGAATAGATGGCGGTCATTGCTTCCCACTTTCTAGTATTGAATCCAGTACCGGAAAGTATACCTGAAGTGGTATCTATATACCGCTTATGTGTATGGATCGGTTTGCTCATCTTCGCCCCTCCTTGGGCCTGCTCCGCATGGCTTATGCCTCAATGCGTGAGTTTGGCAGCGCAACCTTAAATTGTTCGGAGGAAAATGCGAAAGCGGTGCGAAAATGGCTCCAGGATCGTTCTGGGAGCCAAGGGGGAGGGTGCCATGAAGAGCGGGGGCCCGTTGCCTCAAACCGTCAATATGCCCTTGCGCGTTTTCCTCTACCTGTGCGGCGTGCTTATCTGCGGCATAGGCGTGGTGCTCAGCGCGCGCAGCAACTTCGGCGCGCCGGCGTTCCAGGCGGTGCCGTTGGTGTTCAGCGAGGGCACCCATCTGCTCACGCTGGGGCAGTCGTGCATGTGCCTGTACACGATAGACATCGTTATCCAGATAATCGTGTTCCGTAAAGTAAGTGCCAAGGTGCTGCTGCAGCTCCCCTTCGCGTTGCTGTTCGGTTCGCTCATAGACTTGCTGGATGCGGCTCTTGCCCTGGATGCGTTCTGGTTCTGCCACGACCCGAACCTGCTGGTCAGCTGCATCATGTTCACCATCGGCATCATTGCCATCGGCATCGGCGTGAGCGCCATGGTTGCCATGGACTTCGTTCTGAACCCGGCCGATGGATGCACGCAAGCGTTGATGAAGCTCACAGGCCTGCCGTTTGGCAAGGCGAAGATCATAAACGATGTGTTCCGCTTCGCCTTGGCCTGCGCTATGGCCTGGCTGCTGTGTGGCTACCTGTTCGGCGTGGGCATCGGCACGGTGATATCTATGTTCGCCATCGGTGCCATTTGCCAGGTGGTCTCCGGCTGGATGGCGCCCCTGTACCGCAAAGCGTACATCCCTGCGAAGGGGTAGGGTGGTCGCCGCCGGCATCGCTTCTGGGCTCATCTCGTTCGTTGCCGCGGCCATGAGCTTACCGGCTGTCCCTTTTACTGTCTTTGCCGGGCGCTCGGACTTCCCCTCGCCCCCACGTTCTCTCCGTGAACATGTCCATATACCAGTTTCCTGTTTCGCCTTTGTTACGTTTCGTAACAGCCCCCTGCTCTTCACGGAAAAGGGTTTACCGTGTATTGCTAGCGAACTAGCCCATCGCGCCGATTTCGTGCGCGCCAAGCGGTTCATGAAAGGTGCCGAGCGGATGAGGACAAGCGCCCGGCGGCTTTTTCAAGATAGTGAAAGTGAGAGGTTCAGAATGCAATCACGGAAGGTGCCCGCGCAAAGCGGGTTGTATCGTCCTGAGTTCGAGCATGACGCGTGCGGCATTGGCGCGCTGGCCCATTTGAAGGGCGTCCGCTCGCATCAGATGGTCGATGACGCCCTGTCGGTCCTTGTGAATCTGGAGCATCGCGGCGGTAAGGGCTTGGAGCACAACACGGGCGATGGCGCCGGTATCCTGTTCCAGGTCCCCCATCATTTCTTCCGCAAGGAAGCGCAGAAATGCGGCCATCTTCTGCCTGATGAGGGCGACTATGGCGTGGCCATGCTCTTCTTCCCCCAGAACGAGCGAGGCGTAGAGGTTTCCAAGCGCATCTTCGAGGAAGGCTGCGCGAAGGCCGGCCTGCCCCTGCTGTTCTGGCGTGAGGTGCCCATCGACGCCCACGACCTTGGCTCCACGGCGCGCGCCTGCATGCCCACCATCCTGCAGGCCTTCGTCGGCCGCCCGGATAACGTTGAGCGCGGCGATGCGTTCGAGCGCCGCCTGTATGTATGCCGCCGCATGGTGGAAAAGGCCGCCGATGCCGAGCATGCGCTCGATGGCCATATCTTCTACGTGTGCTCGTTCAGCGCCCGCACCATCGTGTACAAGGGCATGCTGGTTGCCACGCAGATGCGCCGCTTCTACATCGACCTTTCCGATGCTGCGGTGAAAACGGCCATCGCGCTGGTGCACTCCCGCTATTCCACGAACACCACCCCTTCGTGGGAGCGCGCGCATCCTAACCGCTACATCATCCATAACGGCGAGATCAACACGCTGAAGGGCAACGTGAACTGGATCCGTGCCCGCGAACCCAACCTGTACTCGCCGGTCCTGGGCGAAGACCTGAAGCAGGTCCTGCCCATCATCAACAAGGAAGGCTCCGACTCCGCCGTTCTTGACAACGTGCTGGAGTTCCTGGTCATGAACGGCCGCGACATGACGCGTGCGGTTTCCATGCTGCTCCCCGAGCCGTGGGACCACAACGACAACCTGCCGCCGCGCCGCCGCGCCTACGACGAGTACCAGTCTATGCTGATGGAGCCCTGGGACGGCCCGGCCGCCATCGCCTATACCGACGGCACCACCTTCGGTGCTGCTCTCGACCGCAACGGCCTGCGTCCCGCTCGCTACTATGTAACGCGCGACGACCGCTTCCTGCTCTCCTCCGAGGTGGGCACCATCGAGATCGAGCCGAAGAACATCCTTTCGGCCGGCTGCCTTGGCCCTGGCGAGATGCTGGAGATCGACACCTCCGCCGACCGCATCATCTGGAACGACGAGGTCCGTGCCCGCTATGCCAAGGAAAAGCCCTACGGCGACTGGATCAAGGAAGAGAAGATCGAGGTTTCCGACCTCGAGGCCCCGAAGGCCACCGAGCCTGCGGCCGATGCCAGTGTGCCCTTCGCAGTGCGTATGGCGAAGCTGGGCTACCACTGGGACGACGTGGACGAAGTGGTGCGCGCCATGGCAGAGAAGGGCGGTGTGCCCCTGGCTTCCATGGGCATCGATGCATCCCTGGCATGCCTCTCCAAGAAGAACCGCTCGTTCTTCGACTACTTCTACCAGCTGTTCGCCCAGGTAACCAACCCGCCTATCGACGCTTTGCGTGAGAGCCTGGTTACCTCGAGCGTCATCTACATCGGCAACCACGGCAACCTCCTGGAGGATTCCCGCACGGCCTGCCAGCTTATCCGCCTAGACGGCCCTATGCTGAACAAAGAGCAGTTCGATCGCATCTGCGCGGTGGACCGCGTGGGCTTCAAGGCCCAGCGCTTCAGCGCAACGTACCGCCGCGATGCGGGCGAAGATGCGCTTGAGAAGGCCCTGGCCGAGCTTGCCGAATCGGTGGAAAAGGCTGTTCGCGGCGGTGCCAGCATCATCGTGCTGTCCGACCGCGCAGGTGAAGGCGAGGTGCCTATCCCCTCGCTGCTGGCCGTTTCCTCCGTGCACAATCACCTTATCCGCGTGGGTGTTCGCACCTTCGCCGACTTCGTGGTGGAAACCGGCGATGCCATTTCCGCGCACGACTTCGCCGCGTTGGTGGGTTACTCCGCTTCGGGCATCTACCCGTACATGGCTCACGAGTGCATCGCCGACCTGGCGGCAAAGGGCGCTATCGCCGTTTCCGCCGAGGAGGGCATCGCCAACTACAACAAGGCGGTAACCGCCGGCATCACCTCGGTTATGTCCAAGATGGGCATCTCCACGGTGCAGAGCTACCATTCCGCCCAGATCTTCGAGGCTGTCGGCCTGAAGCAGGAATTCGTGGACAAGTACTTTGCCGGCACGGTTTCGCGTGTGGGCGGCCTGGGCGTCGCCGATGTCCAGCGTGAGGAAAACCAGCGCTACGACGACGCGTTGGCCATCCTCGATTCGCCCAGCCCCGAGCAGCTTCCCTCCCTTGGCCTTACCAAGTGGCGCCCGCAGGACGGCGAAGAGCATCTCATTGACCCGCAGACCATCTACCTGCTGCAGCATGCCTGCCGTGAGGGCAACTACGAGATGTTCAAGGAGTACAGCGACCACCTGCATCAGGAAGGCCGCGCTATCCGCCTTCGCGATCTGATCGACTTCGTCACCGACCGCACGCCGGTGCCGCTGGAGGAAGTCGAGCCCGCATCCGAGATCGCCAAGCGTTTCAACACCGGCGCCATGAGCTACGGCTCCATTTCCGAGGAAGCCCACAAGTGCATGGCCATCGCCATGAACCGCCTGGGCGGCCGCTCCAACTCTGGCGAGGGCGGCGAGGATCCGCGTCGCGAGACCCCACTTCCGAACGGTGACTCGCTGAACAGCGCCATCAAGCAGATCGCTTCTGGCCGCTTCGGCGTTACCAGCCGTTACCTTTCCTCTGCCATCGAGATCCAGATCAAGATGGCCCAGGGCGCAAAGCCCGGCGAAGGCGGCCATCTGCCCGGCAAGAAGGTGTACCCCTGGATCGCAGAGGTGCGCCAGTCCACCCCGGGCATCGGCCTTATCTCGCCTCCGCCGCATCACGATATCTACTCCATCGAGGACCTGGCAGAGCTTATCTTCGACCTGAAGAACGCCAATCCCAACGCCCGCGTTTCCGTGAAGCTCGTTTCCGAGGCCGGCGTCGGCACCATCGCCACCGGTGTTGCCAAGGGCGCTGCCGACAAGATCCTGATTTCCGGCCATAACGGCGGCTCCGGTGCTGCCCCGCGCGATTCCATCTGGCATGCGGGCCTGCCGCTTGAGCTGGGCATCGCAGAGGCTCAGCAGACGCTGCTGCAGAACGGCCTGCGCTCCCGCGTGGTGTTGGAGGCCGACGGCAAGCTGATGGACGGCAAAGACGTTGCCGTTGCCTGCCTGCTTGGTGCCGAGGAGTTCGGTTTCGCCACCATGCCGCTTATCGCCATGGGCTGCCTGATGCAGCGCGACTGCCAGCAGGACACCTGCCCGGCCGGCATCGCCACGCAGAACTGCCGCCTTCGCAAGTGCTTCCGCGGCAAGCCCGAGCACGTGGTGAACTACATGCTGTTCGTTGCCGAGCAGATGCGCGAGATCATGGCATCCCTCGGCTTCCGCACGGTAGACGAGATGGTGGGTCACCCCGAGTGCCTGCACCAGGTAGAGGTTCCCGGCAATTGGAAGGCCAACCTGCTTGACCTCTCGCCGGTGCTGGCCAACGGCGAGTGCGAGTTCGGGGCCCATATCCCCGGCGCTGCCGGTCGTCACTTCCTGCCCGAGATGGCCTACGACGTGGAGCTGGACAAGTCTCTTGACTCCACGCTGTTCCTGCCCATGACCGAGGAAGCCCGTGAGCATATGCAGCCCGTCCGCTTCCGCGCCGACATCGCCAACGTGAACCGTTGCGTGGGCACCATCCTGGGCGCCGCCGTTACCAAGGCGCACCCCGAGGGCCTGCCCGATGGCTCCGTTACCGTGGATTGCGAAGGCTCTGCCGGCCAGAGTTTCGGCGCATTCATCCCCAAGGGCGTTTCCCTTAACGTGGTGGGCGATGCGAACGACTACTTCGGCAAGGGCCTTTCCGGCGGCATCCTTTCGGTGCGCCCCTCTGAAAAGGCCACCTTCAAGTACGATGAGAACACCATCGTGGGCAACGTCGCCTTCTTTGGCGCCACTTCCGGCCGCGGCTTCGTGAACGGCCTGGCCGGCCAGCGCTTCGGCGTGCGCAACTCCGGCGCCACCATCGTGGTAGAGGGCGTCGGCAACCACGGCTGCGAGTACATGACCGGCGGTGTGGCCCTTATCCTGGGCGAAGTCGGCTTGAACTTCGCTGCCGGCATGACCGGCGGCATCGCCTACGTGTACGACGAGTACGGTACGCTGCCGGCTCGCTGCAACATGGGTTCCGTGAAGCTCGTCGCTCCCACAGAGGAAGAGATCGACTTCATCCATGGGCTCATCGAAGAGCACGTCGAGTACACGCAGAGCCCGCGCGGCATCAAGATGCTGTACCGCTTCGATGACATGAAGAAGCATTTCGTGAAGGTTATCCCGGTTGAGTACGAGCGCGTGCTTCAGATCGTTGCCCAGGCAGAAGCCGAGGGCAAGAGCCATGAGGAAGCACTCGAGCGTGCGTACGAGATCGTTGGCAAGGGGGTCAAATAATGGGTAAGGCAGGAGCATACCTCGAGCATGATCGTATTGCCCACAGCGAGCGCTGCGCGGCAGACGCCATGCAGGACTTCAACGAGTTCGCCGTTCCTCTGACCGACGAGCAGCAGCAGGTGCAGGCCAGCCGTTGCATGATGTGCGGCGTGGCGTTCTGCCAGGCCGGCTATTCCTTCGGCAAGGCGCGCCCTTCGGGCTGCCCGCTGCACAACCTGATCCCCGAGTGGAACGATTTGGTGTATCGCGGCCTTTGGGGCGAGGCGGCAGAGCGCCTGGCGCTTACCAACCCGTTCCCCGAGTTCACCGGCCGTGTGTGCCCGGCTCTGTGCGAGGCTGCCTGCAACCTTGCCTCCATCGAGGGCGCAACCACCATCCGCGACAACGAGCGTGCCATCTCCGACCATCAATGGGCGTCCGGTGGCCCCAAGCCGCTGCGCAAGCCTGCAGCCGATGCGCCGAAGGTTGCCGTGGTGGGCTCCGGCCCCTGCGGCCTGGGTGCCGCATGGCAGCTGGTCGAGCTGGGCTGCAAGGTGACGGTCTTCGAGCGTCACGATCGCGCTGGCGGCCTTCTTGTGTACGGCATCCCCAACATGAAGCTCCCCAAGGAACTGGTCGACCGTCGCATCAAGTTCCTGGAGGAAAACGGCATCGCAATCGAGCTGAACACCGATGCTTCCGAGGCGGCCGTTGCCGATAGGCTCAAGGCCGACTTCGATGCGGTTATCGTCGCCGTTGGCGCCACCGCTGCCCGCACGGTTGCGGCTCCCGGCGCCGACGCCGAAGGCGTGGTGTTCGCTGTGGATTACCTTACGGCGTCCACGAAGGCGCTCCTGAACGGCCATGATGACGAGATCTCCGCCGAGGGCAAGGACGTCATCGTCATCGGCGGCGGCGATACCGGCACTGACTGCATCGCCACGGCGCTGCGCCAGGGTTGCAAGAGCGTTCGCCAGCTGGAATACAATGCTGCGCCGCCCGAGGTTCGCGGTGAGGGCAACCAGTGGCCCGAATGGCCCTTCGTGAAGAAGACCGACTACGGCCAACGCGAGGCCATCGAGCATTTCGGCGAGGATCCTCGTTCCTTCTCCACCGATACCGTCGAGGTCCTTACCGAAGACGGCAAGGTCAGCGGCCTGCGTGTGGTAACGCTGGATTGGAGCAACGGCACCTCCCAGCGTCAGATGGATACGGAGCGCACGCTTCCTGCCCAGTTGGTACTCATCGCCTGTGGCTTCAGCGGCCCCGAGCGCGGCGTGTACGATGCCCTGGGTGCCGAGGTTGCCGACGGCCGCGGTGTTCGCCCGGTGATGGTGGAAGGCACCCATCGCGTGAAGCACGAGGGCGAAACGCCCATCTACGCTGCCGGCGACGCGAAGCACGGTTCCACCCTGGTGGTCAACTCCCTTGCCGATGGCATTGCCTGCGCCAAGGAGGTTGCAGCCGATCTGCTGAAGTAGGCAGCTAGCTGCAAATCGCATAAACGTTATCGACCCCGATGGGAGCATTCCCATCGGGGTCGATTTGCGTTGGTTGGCCTTTACTGGTTTGCGGTTTGCGCCGTGGGCTGGTTCGCGCTGCCTAGTGCGGTGCGCTCTTGGCCTTGATGGATGCGCGGCGGCAAATGCTATTGGTCGCTGCCGAAGACGTTGCGGATGCTCTGTACAGTGGTGTCGCGGTTCATCTGGGCGATGGAGGTTGTAAGCGGTATCTCTTTCGGGCAAACGCGCACGCAGTTCTGCGCATTGCCGCAGCTGGTTATGCCATCGGCTCCCATGATGGAGGAAAGGCGCTCTTTCCTGTTCAGCTTGCCGGTGGGGTGGGCGTTGAACAGGCGCACTTGCGAGATGGCCGCCGGCCCAACGAAGTTGTTGGCGTGCCCGGTGTTGGGGCAGGCCTCGAAGCAGCAGCCGCAGGTCATGCAGCGTGAAAGCTCATATGCCCAGCTCTGCGTGCGCGCAGACATGCGTGGGCCCGGTCCCAGGTCGAACGGGCCGTCGACGTCTATCCAGGCATGAACCTTCTTGAGCGCTTGGAACAGCGCGTCGCGGTCTACCTTCAAATCGCGAACCAAGGGAAACTTGCTCAGCGGCTCTAAGCGGATAGGCTGCTTCAGGTCGTCGATGAGCGCCGAGCAGGCTTGGCGTGGCGTGCCGTTGATTATCATGCTGCAGGCGCCGCACACCTCTTCAAGGCACACGCTTTCCCATACGACGGGCGTCGTGCTTTCGCCCTTGGCGTTCACGGGATTCTTGCGGATCTCCATCAAGGCCGAGACCACATTCATATGCGGCTGATAGGCAACGTTGAATTCTTCCCAGTAGGGTTTGTCGTTAGGGCTGGCCTGGCGTTTTACGATGAGTCGGATTGGCTCATGGGATGTTGCTTGCGGTTCCATGCCGATCCTCCTTAATGTGCGTGCGTGTAGTCGCGCTTGCGCGGCTTTATAAGCGATATGTCCACATCTTCGTAGCTCAGCTCGGGCGCGTTGCTCTTCTCGTCGTAGCTGGCGAGGGTGGTTTTGAGCCAGTCGGCATCGTTGCGCTCAGGGAACTCGGGCTTGTAATGGCTGCCGCGGCTCTCGTTGCGCTCAAGCGCGCCTTTGGTGATGACCTTGGCAAGGTCTATCATGCCGCGCAGTTGGCGGGCGAACGTGACGTTCTGGTTGCTCCAGATGGCGCTGTCTTGCATGCCGATCTTGCCGAAGCGTTCCTCGATTTCGTCGAGCTGCTCAAGCGTGCGCGCCAAATCGGCGTTGTTGCGCACCACGGTGACGTTCTTCGTCATCAGATTGCCCATTTCCTGATGGAGTCGGTAGGCGTTCTCTGGCCCGTCCATGGCAAGCAGCCGGTCGAATTCAGCTTGGTCTTTCGCCGTTGCGTCCTCGAACGCCTTGGCGGGAACCTGGGCGCCTTCCGCGAGGCCTTTGGCGTAGTTGGCGGCGTTGGGGCCTGCGGTCATGCCGGCGTACACGGCGGAAAGCAGAGAGTTGGCGCCCAAACGGTTGGCGCCGTGTTGGGTGTAGTCGCATTCGCCGGCGGCGAACAGCCCGGGGATGCTGGTTTGCTGGTCCAGGCCCACCCAAAGGCCGCCCATGGAGTAGTGCACGCTGGGGGCAACGCGCATGGGCACCTTGCGCGGGTCGTCTCCCACGAACTTCTGGTAGATATCCAGTATGCCCTCGAGCTTGGCGTTCAGCGTCTTGGCGGGGATGTGCGAAACGTCCAAGTACACCACGTTCTGCCCGTCGATGCCCAGGTGCTGGTTCACGCACACATCGAAGATCTCGCGTGTGGCGATGTCGCGCGGCACCAGGTTGCCGTATGCGGGGTACTTCTCTTCTAGGAAGTACCAGGGCTTGCCGTCTTTGTACGTCCAAACGCGGCCGCCTTCGCCGCGGGCGCTTTCGCTCATCAGGCGGTTCTTGTCGAAGCCGGGGATGGCGGTGGGGTGTATCTGAATGAACTCGCCGTTGGCGTACAAGGCGCCTTGGCGATAGCAGCGTGCGGCAGCGTAGCCCGTGTTGATAGTGGAATTGGTCGACTTGCCGAAGATGGCGCCGCAGCCGCCTGTGGCGATGATCACGGCATCGGCGGGGAAGGCGCGCATTTCCATGGTGGCAAGGTCTTGCGCGGTCATGCCGCAGCAGATTCCGTTGTGTGTTATGGCGGAAACGAATTCCCAGCCAACGAATGAGCGCACTTTGCCCTCAACCTCAAGGGCGCGTACCTGCTCGTCGAGCGCATAGAGCAGCTG
>CAVDDI010000059.1:0-9699 GCA_963607675.1 bacterium
TTCCCGCTCCGAGCGCGTGCGGGTGGAAAGCCTCTTCCGCGAGGGCGGCCTGCAGGTCCTGGTGGCAACCTCCGCCTTCGGCGAGGGCATCGATATCCCCGGGGTACGTCATGTGGTGCTCTACCACCTGCCTTTCAGTGAGGTGGAGTTCAACCAGATGAGCGGGCGTGCTGGCCGCGATGGGGAAGAGGCTTGGATCCATCTGCTGTTCGGTGGGGAAGACGCACGGTTGAACGCCTCTATCCTCGACGACGTTGCCCCCGATCACGACGGCATGGCGCAGATCTACCGCGGCCTTCGCGTGCTGCAGCGCAAGAAGGGCGAAGGGTTCTTCGCCTTCGACCCCGAACAGGCCGCCAAGCGCTCCTCGGAGCTTCTTGGCCTGATCGTCACCCCGGCGCAGGTGAAGTGCGGTGTTGGGGTGTTCGAGGAGCTTGGGTTGGTGAAAACCTGCGGAAGGCCGGGCTCCCAGGGCGAAGGCATGAGCATCAATGTCGTAGACTATAAGGGCAAAGTCGAGCTCGAGGACAGCGTGCGCTACCGTGAGGGCATCGACGAGCGCGGGTCTTTCCAGGCCTTCAAGGATTGGGTGCTCTCCAGCCCGGTTCAGCAGCTGCAGGACCGCATCAGGCGCCCGCTACTTCCCGATACCGCACAGATTGAGGAGCGATAGCCATGACAGAGTCAAACGAATTCCATCCGGTTGGCCTTGTCATGTCCTCGGTAGACCCCACCATCAAGTCGGCCACCTCGGCCCCGGTGGGCTCCGACCCCGAAGAGCGTTTCGGGGTGCTGGAAAAGCTCGCCGGCGCCTACTTGGGCGAAGACGACCTTGCGCAGATGGAAAAGGCCTTCCGCTACGCCGAGAAGATGCACCATGGCCAGAAGCGCAAATCGGGCGAGGCGTTCGTCATCCACCCGGTTGAGGTGGCCATCATCTTGGCCGACCTGCACATGGACGTGGAAACCCTCATCGCCGCACTGCTGCACGACACCGTGGAAGACACGGTGGCAACGAAAGAGCAGGTGGCAGAGCTGTTCGGCGAACCAGTGGCCGACCTGGTGGACGGCGTTACCAAGATCACCAAGATCGAGGTGGAAACGCTCTCCGACGAGCAGGCGCAGACCTTCCGCAAGATGCTCATCGCCATGAGCAAGGACATCCGCGTCATCGTCATCAAGCTGGCCGACCGCCTGCACAACATGCGCACGCTCTCGGCCCTGCGCGAAGACCGCCGCATCTTCAAGGCACGCGAAACACTGGAGATCTATGCGCCCATCGCCCATCGCCTGGGCATCAGCTCCATCAAATGGGAACTGGAAGACCTGGCTTTCTTCTACCTTGAGCCCACCAAGTTCAAGCAGGTTTCCCGCATGGTGGCGGAAACCCGCCACGAGCGCGAGGAATACCTGGCGAAGGTCATATCCATCCTTCACGACGAGATGGGCAAGATCGGTGTGGAATCCCAGATCATGGGCCGTCCCAAGCATCTGTACTCCATCTACCAGAAGATGGCGAAGAAGGGCAAGGGCTTCTCGGAGATCTACGACCTCATTGCCGTGCGCATCATCACCACCACGGTGAAGGACTGCTATTCCGCCTTGGGCGCGGTGCACAGCCTGTGGCATCCCATGCCGGGCCGCTTCAAAGACTACATCGCCATGCCCAAGTTCAACATGTACCAGAGCCTGCACACCACCGTCATCGGCCCGGCGGGCCGCCCGCTCGAGGTGCAGATCCGCACCGAGGAAATGCACCGCATGAGCGAATACGGCATCGCCGCGCACTGGCGTTACAAGGAAAAGGGCGGCAAGGGGGCGGAAAGCGCCTTCGACAAGCAGATCGCCTGGTTGCGCGAGATGGTCGACTGGCAGGACGAGACGAAGGACTCGCGTGAGTTCTTGAAGTCCCTCAAAACCGACCTGGATCCGAAGGAAGTCTACGTCTTCACGCCGAAGGGCAAGGCCATGAGCTTGCGCTTCGGCTCCACCCCGGTCGATTTCGCCTTCGCCATCCACACCGAGGTTGGGTATCGCTGCGTGGGCGCGAAGGTCAACGGCTCAATCGTGCCGCTTTCCTACAAGCTGCAGATGGGTGACCGCGTGGAGATCCTCACGCAGAAGAGCGCTACGCCTTCGCGCGACTGGTTGAACATCGTGAAGACGCCATCGGCTCGATCGAAGATCCGCTCCTACTTCAGCAAGATGAGCCGTTCGGACGACCTGCAGGCGGGCCGTGACGCCCTTATGCTGGAAATGCGCAAGCACGGCCTGGGCATCTCGAACGCCCGCAGCACCCGCGCCATCCGCGAGGTGGCCGAGTCGATGGGTTACAAGGAATCCGACGACATGCTGGTGAACATCGGCACCGGCAAGGAAAACGCCACCCATGTCGCCAACCGCATGCTGAAGATCCTTGTGGACACGGGCACAGAGGAAGCCTCGAAGCCCAACATCGGCATGTCGGCCTCTTCCACCGGCAAGATGCCTCCCATGATCACCAGCGTGAAGCGCCCCAAGAAGCATGAGACGCATTCATCCAACGGCGTGGTGGTTCGCGGCATCGACGATGTGCTGGTGCGCATATCGCGCTGCTGCAACCCGGTTCCGGGCGACAAGATCGTCGGCTTCGTCACGCGCGGCCGCGGCGTTTCGGTGCATCGAGACGACTGCCCCAATGCCGCCGAGCTCAAGCAGCACCCCGAGCGCATCATCGAGGTGTTCTGGGAGAAGGACGGCCCCTCAGGCGATACCTCCTTCAACGTGGAGATCTTCGTCGAGGCGCTTGATCGCTTGAACCTGCTCATCGACGTTGCCTCAGTTTTGGCTGATCAGGGCGCTAACGTGCTCTCGGTGAATACCACCACCCACCGCGACGGCATGGTGGAGATGCGCTTCCTGTTCCAGATATCCGACACGGCGGCGATCGACCGCATACTCTCGCGCATCCGCGGGGTGGAAGGCGTCTTCGACGCGCGCCGCATGATGCCGGGCACAACGTCTTCCAAGCACTAACGAAAGGCGAACAGCATGAAAGTCTCAGTGAGAAGGGAAGGGTGCACGTTCAAGGTGACGGGCGCCGCCGTAGACATCAGCTTCCTGGTGCTCGGCCCTATCGAGAACAACACGTACATCATCTCCGACGATGCCGCCACGTTCGTGGTGGATCCTTCGCACAGCGCCGATGCCATCCTATCGGCGCTCGGTGGGCGGAAGCTCGATGCCATCGTGGTAACCCATCATCATGCCGACCATACCAGCGCCCTGTACGACCTGAAGCAGAAGACGGGCGCGCCTGTGTATGCTTCTGCCATCGATGCGCCCATCATCGAGAATCAGCCCGCTGGCGGATTTCCGCCCACGAAGTCGTGCAAGGTTGATACGCTGCTGCAAGACGGGGCCAAGGTGCGTTTGGGCAACATGGTTTGGCGCGTTATCGCAACACCGGGCCATACGCCGGGCGGTATCTGCCTGTTCTTGGAATCGGATGCGGGGAAGTACCTGGATGGGGCCAACGTCCTCATTGCGGGCGATACCCTGTTCTGTGGTTCCATTGGCCGAACCGACTTCGAGGGAGGCAACGACAAGCAGATGCGCGCCTCGTTGCGCAGGCTGTCCCAGCTGCCCAACGACACGTTGGTGCTGCCGGGCCACAACTCGCTTACGACCATCGCCGATGAGCAGAAGCGGGTTTTCGCATATTACTGTTAACGCGGGGAATTTCCGGGCGATTTCCGGAAAGGGTGTTACCGTACGAAGCTGCCGCGCAGATGCTCCAGGCGCGGGAACCGAAATGGAGGGGTTATGGCTGGCATTGGCAAGAAGAAGGGCAAGAAGAAGAAATTCAACTACTACGATGCATTCGATGCTCAGGTAGCCTTGGCGGTGAAGGAGGCGAAGCTCCTCAAGGAAGTGGTCGATGGCTTTTCCGCCGCATCCGACCTTGAGGCCGATCTTGGCCGCGCCCATGCTATCGAGCGTGAGGCCGACGGCATCTGCCATAGCGTGTTCGAGGCCCTGCTCCCCGATTTCGTCACCCCGCTCGACCGCGAGGACATTATCGCCATCGCCGAGAGCCTAGACGAGCTCATCGACATGACCGAGGAAATCGTGCAGAGCTTCTACATGTTCGATATCCACTACATGCACGACGACGCCAAGAAGTTCGCCAAGCTGATCGTCCGATCCTGCGAGGCCCTCTCCGATGCCATGGCGGACTTCCGCAACTGCAAGAAGTCGGGGAAGTTCAAGGAGCTCATCGTTCGCGTGAACGACATCGAAGACGAGGCCGACAAGCTATTCCTGCGCATCATCCGCGAGCTGTACACCGCCGAGCGCGAGCATCCGGTGCGCGTCATGGTGTGGACGCGTCTGTTCAGCGCAATGGAGGATTGCGTGGACCAGTGCGAAACGGTGGCCAACAAGATGAACACCGTGATGGTGAAGTACGCCTAAAGGCCGCCTTGCCGAAGCAGCGTTTCGTTTCGCACCCCGGGCCCGGCTCCATTTTCGAGCAGTGCCCGGGGTTCGTTTTCCCGGTGTATCGGCGATCTTGCACGGGCACCGGTTATGTTTCCACTTTGGGGCGAATTGCCTCTGTACACGTTCGCAACGGCGCGTTTTGCTAAGATATACGAGTTGTCTCGTACCAAGGAAAGAAGACGATGTCTCTTATAGTTTCCAAGTTCGGGGGCACTTCCGTTGCATCCCCGGAACGCATAAAGAATGTGGCCAAGCGCCTTATTGCCATGAAGCAGCAGGGCAACGATGTTGTCGCTGTTGTGTCTGCAATGGGCAAAACCACCGATGAGCTGGTGGGCCTTGCCGCAGCGTTGAACGATCATCCCTCCAAGCGCGAGATGGACATGCTGCTTTCCACTGGCGAGCAGGTGAGCATGTCGCTTCTGGCAATGGCCATCCAGGCGCTTGGCTACAGCTCTGTCAGCTTCACCGGCTGGCAGGCCGGCATCGTCACCGACGATGAGTTCTCGGCCGCGAAGATCGAGGACATCAACACCGACCGCATCCGTGAGGCCTTGGACTCCGGCGCAATCGTGGTGGTTGCGGGCTTCCAGGGCATTTCGCCCGATGGCGATATCACCACGCTTGGCCGTGGCGGTTCGGATACCACGGCGGTTGCCCTCGCTTGCGGCATCGGCGCCGATGTGTGCGAGATCTACTCCGACGTCGAGGGCATCTACACGGCCGACCCGCGCGTCGCCCCGCGTGCCAAGAAGCTCGACCGCATCTCGTACGACGACATGCTCGAGCTTTCAAGCGGTGGCGCAGGCGTTCTCCAATCGCGTGCAGTCGAGTTCGCCCGCAAATACAAGGTTGTAATCCATTCCCGCTCCGCGTTCTCCGATGCGGAGGGCACCCTTATCGAGGAGGTTGTTCCCTCAATGGAACAGGCAGTCATTTCCGGTATCGCACACGACACGTCCGAGATGAAGATCACCCTGCGTGGCCTTCCCGATGAGGTTGGCATGGCCGCGCAGCTGTTCAGCATCCTTGCGGGCAACAACGTTTCGGTGGACATGATCATCCAGAACAGCACCAGCGATGGCAAGGCGAACATCTCGTTCACGTTCCCCGGAAGCCAGAGGGAGCAGGCGCTTGAAGCGGTAGGCTCCTTGGTGCAGAAGTACGGCGCCACGGTTCTCACCGACGACAATATCGCAAAGGTTTCCCTGGTGGGCACGGGCATGAAGTCCACTCCCGGCGTTGCGGCGAAGGCGTTCGGCACTTTGGCTGAAAACCACATCAACATCCTGATGATCTCCACCAGTCCCATCCGTCTGTCTGTTGTGGTTGAGGGCAGTCAGGTTGATGCCGCCGTGCGTTGCCTGCATACGGCGTTCGGTCTGGACTCTGACACCATTTTCGAGGAAACCCAGCTTTCCCCCGAGGAAATCGCGGCGAAGATGGCCAAGGGCCGCTAACCGCTTGCTCATCTGATTGCGAAGCGCCTGCGAAAGCGGGCGCTTTTTTTGTTGCGGGGCAAAAGCCGTGCGGTTACCCTTGGGCACGGGCATCGTATGCTGCTCAGCTGCGTTCTGGGTGGGGTGGTATCCGATTGCGTTGCTGCCGTTCCTCGACTTTTGTTAACTCGAGCATATGGCCGCTGCAAAGCGTTGTATCATGATGCCGCTAGTACACAACAAGAAGGAGCTTCTATGTCCTGGACTAAGGAAATGCCCGCAAACCCGGTAGTTGCGGTCGCTGGCGCCACTGGCGCGGTCGGAAACGAATTCCTTGAGGTCTTGCACGACCTCGATTTCCCCGCAAGTGAGATCCGAGCGCTTGCCTCTAAGCGCTCAGCGGGCAAGAAGCTTCCTTTCAAGGGCTGTGGCCAGGTTCCCGCAGGCGAGCTTACCGTGCAGGAGATGACCGCGGAATCGTTCAAGGGCGTCGACATCGCCTTGTTCAGCGCCGGTGCCGGCGTTTCCAAGGAAATGCGCCAGGTGGTGGTCGATTCTGGTGCCGTCATGATCGACAACTCCAGCGCCTTCCGCATGGAGGAAGATGTGCCCCTGGTTGTTCCCGAGGTGAACCCGCAGGATATCAGCTGGCACAGCGGCGTAATCGCCAACCCGAACTGCTCCACTATCCAGATGGTGGTTGCTTTGCATGCGCTTGAGCAGATCGCTCCTTTGAAGCGCGTTGTTGTTTCCACGTATCAGGCCGCATCCGGTGCCGGCGTTGCCGCTATGAACGAGCTGTTCGACCAGACTCGTGATTACCTTGACGGCAAGCCGTTCGAGCCTAAGGCCTTCAGCGACCAGATCGCCTTCAACATCATTCCCCATATCGATGTGTTCCTTGAAGACGACTCCACCAAGGAAGAGTGGAAGATGGTTGTGGAAACCAAGAAGATCATGGGCCATCCAGACTTGGGCGTTGCCGCAAACTGCGCTCGCGTCCCTGTTCTCCGTTGCCATGCAGAGTACGTTAACGCGGAGTTCGATGGCCCCATTACGCCCGACCAGGCTCGCGCCGCCTTCGAAGCTGCGCAGGGCATTACCTTGAACGACAAGCCTGCAGAGAACGGCTACCCCATGCCCGGTCTGCTTGCCGGCTGCGATGATGTGTACGTCGGCCGCGTGCGCAAGGATGCAAGCGTGGAAAACGGCATCTCGTTCTGGTGCGTAGAAGACCAGATCCGCAAGGGTGCAGCCCTGAACGCCGTTCAGATTGCCCAGCTGCTGCTTCCGTAGCATCGCTTGGAACAGGTTCATATGGAGACGGGCGGGAGATAGCGATTCTCCCGCCCGTCTTTTCGTTTGGCCGTCTTCGTTGGGTTATCATAGCCAAGATTTAGTAGGCCCTGCCATGGAGCAGGGATTTTTTGTGCTTGGCGCTAGGCTGGCATTTCGCGGCTGGGCGCAACGAAGATCGGATCTGTTTATATGTCTTTTGAAGAAGCGCAGGGCGAAGCCCCTGCATTTGCCGAGCTTGGCCTTGGCGGCAAGGTTATGGCAGCGGTGGCCGACCTTGGCTATGATGCCCCCACTCCTGTTCAGGCTGGGGCGATCCCGGCGGTCCTGGCGGGACGTGATGTGCTTGCTGCCGCCCAGACCGGCACCGGTAAAACGGCGGCGTTCTTGCTGCCGTCGCTGAACAACCTTCCTCATGCCAACAGGCGCCGCGTTCGCGGGAAGGGCAACGGCGAAGGCCCCTTCATGCTGGTGGTCACCCCCACCCGTGAGCTTGCCCAGCAGATAGAGGAGGTGTGCCGCACGGTTTCGAAGCATACGGGGCACACCTCGGTTACTGTGGTTGGTGGCGTTGGCTACAATCCGCAGCGCAATGCCCTGAAGCAGGGGTGCGACGTGCTCATCGCAACCCCGGGCCGCTTGATAGACCTTATGGAGCAGGGGTCTGCTTCTTTGGACCAGGTCAAGGTCCTGGTGCTCGATGAGGCCGACCGCATGCTGGACATGGGTTTCTTGCCAGCCATCCGCACTATCGTCGCCGAAACGCCGGAAAGCCGTCAGACCCTGCTGTTCTCTGCCACGCTCGACGATAGCGCCGTTGGCTCCATCACCAACCTGGTAAGCGACCCCGAGCGCATCGAGATCGCCCCGGCAACTTCCACGGCGGATACGGTGGAGCAGTACGTATTGCCCGTTTCGCTTGAAGCGAAGAACGCCGCGCTGGCGCAGATCCTTAAGAAGGCCGGTACGCAGCGCGTTATCGTGTTCACGCGCACGAAGCATCGCGCTGATGCTTGCCGCAAGCGCCTGACGCGTGCCGATATCTCGTGCGCTGCCATCCATGGCGACCGTTCGCAGGCCCAGCGTGAACGTGCTCTTCGCTCGTTCCGTGATGGCAAGACCGATGTGCTGGTAGCCACCGATGTCCTTGCCCGTGGCATCGATATCACCGACGTGAGCTATGTGGTGAACTTCGATGTCCCGGAAGACCCGGTAGACTACATCCACCGCATCGGCCGCACCGGTCGTGGCGGTGGGGTTGGCTGGTCGCTTACCATCGTCACCGAACAGGATATCGATGAGTTCCTGGACATCGAGGCCCTGATGGGCAAAACCGTTGACTTTTGGGATGCATCGGGCATCGAGGTAGGGGAAAACCCGGTTGAGCTTGACCCCGACCGCGTGCCTGCCGCCAAGGTGCCGGGCAAGATGGCCAAGAAGAAGCGCCGTTCCGCCAAGCGCAAGCTTGCCCAAGCGAAGCCGAACCAGCGAACCGCCCCTAAGCCCTCTGCGGATGATCCCGAGGTAGAGGCTGTGCGTGAAGAGCTTCGCCGCCAAGAGCAGAAGCGCAAGAAGAAGGCAGCGGGCAAGCAGAAGGCGAAGCCCCAGCCAAAGGCTGGCAAGCGCAAAGCAACCGTCGAGGTGCCTCAGGGGCAGCCTAAGCCGCGTCTGCGCCCCGGCGTGCATTCCTCGGGCATTCGCAATGCGCCTGCCGAAGGCTCGGCGTCCGGCAAGGGCAGGCATTCGAGGGGCGGCAATGGTCAGCAAGCTTCCCGCCGCAGGAATGCCCAGCGCACAGCAAAGCCCAACCGCGCCAAGCGCTCCTAGGTACCCTGCGCACCTCGTTTGGCTGTAACAGGGCATTCGCCCGACGCTCCCATAAAACAAGCGCTCCCCTTCATCGGGCAAAGATCTGCTCGAGGGAGGGGAGTTTTTGCTTTAGGCTGAGTGAGAGGGCTGCCGTCGACATCACGCAGCCAGTTCACGATTGCTTGGGGGATTCCATGGGTTACCGTACGGGAACCGTTGCCGTGGGGCAGGGGAAGTTCAGGCTGGAAGCGGTAGTTACCGTTGCGCCTAAGGGGATCGTCGTCTTCGCCTGCACGCCGGGATACGCTCATGTGGGCGCCACCGCTCAGGCCATTCCTCGGCCCGAACCTGATCGCACCGCCACCGTGAGCCTGCTGGCCGTTCCCTGCCATAGGGACGAGATACCTGCGCACGATATTGCCGCGGCCCTTGCCACGCGCTTCGGGGTACCCTGTGCGGCCAGCGCTGGATTCCATGTAGAGGGCGCAACGAAAGAAGACCTACAGAAGGTGCTGCAGCTGAACAAGGAGCTTATCGCAATGATCGAGGCGGAAGCGGAATCGCTGTTTTCTTCCCTCGATATCGATCAACTGGGGTAAAGCCCCGGTAAACGCAAAGGAGCCCGACGACGTCGGGCTCCTTTGCGTTTACCGGCATCAGCATAAGCGGGTGC
>CAVDDI010000060.1:0-9443 GCA_963607675.1 bacterium
TTTTGGCAATTGCTATAGTAGTCGCTTTTTAGCACTCTCATAGGCAGAGTGCTAATTGGGTACCATTCTGTAACCTTTTGGCAGATTATCTAAGTACAATATTATTAGATCATGCGAATGAGGGTGGCTAGCTCGCCGGGCGCCGCTATGGGGCTTTCAGCGCAGAAGAGTGTGCTCTCGCTACAGTTTTGCCCGGTAACCCCCACTTTCAAGGCACCTGATTCGTATCGGAGTGAATCTGGTTTTAGCTTTGGCTTGCCTTGCCATTTCGCTTTACAATTGTTTGAAATATAGAGGGGGAGATTATGAAAGCAGAACGTAATTGGCAACTGATTGTTGCGGGAATTCTATTCGTCGTCTTCGGTTTGGTGTGCGCCTTCTTCCCAGGGCTCACGCTTGCGTCGATCGCCTTCATGGTTGGCGCTGCATTCATCGTTGGCGGTGTGGTGAACATCTCCACGTTCGTGCGTGACCGCGGGCTGTTGGGCTTCTCGGGTTGGATTCTGGCTTACGGCATCCTGGACCTGTTGATTGGCTTGATGTTCGTGATCCATCCCTTTGCGTTCGCTGGCGTGTTGCCGTGGGTTATCGGGACGTTCGTCGTCATTTTCGCGGTTTACGAGATCGCAGCGGCTTTCATGGTGAAGCGCGCTGGTTTGCCCCTGTGGGGTTGGATGATAGTCTCTGGCATCCTGTCGGTGATAATCGGCATCTCGTTCTTCTTCGTGCCGGAGATGCTGGCGTTGTTCATCTCGCTGTTCTGCCTGCTGCGCGGCGCCGACCTCATCATCATGGGCGCTAATTCTGGGAAGTATTTTTTGTAGCAGATGCTCGGCGCTTCAGCCGTTGAAAGCAAGCGATGGCCGCTCTGGTGAGCGGCCATCAGGAAAGCTCGATTTCGTGCCAGCTTTTCAGGTTGAGTTCGGAAACTGTATCGAATTCACGAGTGTTGCCGGATGGGCTGAAGGAGCCGGATCGATTCCGCTAGAAGGCGAAAGAGGGAAGTGGTCCATCGAGTGAGGGGCAGCCCTCGTTAGGGACAACGAAAGAATTGTCGTTCAGGGAACCGTAGGTGTTCCAAAATGAATTCGGCCAGTCCTCGGCATGGTCCTCAATGCGAACGGTTGCATATTCGTATGCCGGAAGGCCGCTCCGCTCTGTCTCTGTACTCATAGTTTTCCTCTCGATGGTCCGTCGCCTTGTTGGCAAGACCGGTTTTTGATCGGTTGCGAGCTTTGCAGGGGTCCTAGTCTACCGCCACCATGACGTCGGTGGACTTGATGATGGCCACGGCGGTGCCGCCTTCCTTGAGGCCCAACTGCTCGATGGCCTCGTTGGTGATTGAGCCAGAGATGCGTACGCCGTCCTTGTCCTCGATGGCTACGTGGCCGTTAACAGCACCTTCCTTCACCGAGACGATGGTGCCCTCGATCTGGTTGCGGGCAGAGATGTTCGGGATCTTGGCGGTGGCGAACATGACGTTGGTTGCCTTGATAACGGCGTAGCACTCCTTGCCCGGTTCAAGCCCCAGCTGCTTCACCGATTCCATGGTGATGTCGGCCTTGATGGGGTTGTGGTTGCCACGGCAGATAACCACCACGGCGTTCACGGCGCCTTCGCGAACTTCCTTAACGGTGCCCTTGATCTGGTTGCGTGCGCTGATCTTCATGATCGTCTCCTTTTCATATGTCAGGCGGCCGGTTGCGGCTTGCCGCTGAGCCGCCGTTTGCTTCCGCTCTAATGATCTGCGCGAATTATAGCAACCGCCTTTATCTTCGAATCAGATGAACTGGCTTGCCGTTGCCGCTCTGTTGGCAATCGAGTCAAAAGAAAAGCGCCCGAAGACGCTTTCCTTTTGCTATGCGGTTTTTGGGAGGCGAATGGGGAATCCGCTTCCCGGTAATGCCGCGCCGCAGTTACCGAACCCGCGAATGCGGGCTGTGGGGAGCCTGCCGGCACGGCAATGGAAGAAGCTAGTACTGCCAGGTCTCTACCTTGCCGTAGCGCTCCTCGGTGATCTGGTCGAGGGTCTTGCCCTGGGTCTTGGGGCACCAGATGACGCCAACAACCAGGGAGATAAGCAGAACCACGCACATGATCACAGCAGCGGGGAAGAAGCCGGCCGGGTTGGCGGAGATGTCGCCCATGATGGCGCCAACGCCTACGAGCGACCAGATGCCAAGCGCACCACGAACCAGGAAGAACATGATGCCCTGAACGCCGCCACGGTACTGCGTGGGGAACAGCTCGGTGCCCCACAGTGCGTAGAAGCACTGAGCAGAGAAACCAGCGGAAACGCCCCACAGGATAACGTAGACCCAAAGGACCCAGCCCATGGAATCAGTGTTGCCGTTCTGGATGGCGATGCCGAACACGGCGATGGCAACCCAGGAAAGCAGTGCCAGCAGCGCGGAGGCACCGAACAGCACGCGATGGGAAACAACGTCGCCGAACTTGGAGAAGATGGCCAGCGAGCACACGGCAACCAGTACCCACTGCACAACGCCGAGCAGGCTTTGGCCGGTGGAGTCGATGTTGCCGGCGGCAGCATAGAGGTACGGCATGAACTGGCCATTGGTGCCAGCAGCCAGGTTCCAGGTAAGGTATACGGCAACCAGGAAGATGATGGTCTTCACGTTGACGGGGTTCTTCAGGGCGTTGCCCATCATCTTGCCGAAGCCAACCTTCTCTGCGCCTTCCTCGTTCTTCTCAGCCCAGTCGGCGGATTCCTGCAGCTGACGCTGAAGGTTCCAGGCGATAAGGGCAACGATGAACAGGATGGCGAACAGGATGCGCGTAGCCAGCAGGCCATCGAACGGGCCGTAGGTGCCGGCGGGCAGCAGCGTGGTGCCATCGGCCTCGAACCCGGGCAGCACGAAGGAAAGCGCCAGGGAAACGATGAAGATGATGGCGGGGCCGCAGCTCCAGGCGAACTGGCTGATGCCGATGTTGGAAGCGCGCTTAGTGGAAGTGGAGGTCTCGGAGATGTAGCTCCAAGAGGCCGGCACGCCCGCGCCTACCGAAAGGCCGGAGAGCACAACGCCCACCACAACCATGGGCAGGTTCACGGCAACCATGGCGATGAACACGCCCAGCGCGTATACCAGCAGGTTGTACTTGTAGATGGCGGTACGGCCGAACTTGTCGGTGAGGAAGCCGCCGATGAGGGCGCCCAGGGCAGCGCCGAAGGCGTTCGCGCCGATTGCGCCCAGGATTGCGGTCCAGGTAGAACCGAACCCGAAGGCTGCGGCCCATGCGGTCAGGGCCACGCTGGATGCAACGATGCAGCCAGAGTCAAGGAAGTTGGTAAGGGAAACCGCCATGGTCCCCTTGCGTTCTTGGGAAAGCGCCAATGCTTTTCCTTTCTAGTCGAGGTGGAATGCGCAGGGCAGGTCTACGGAAACGGGCGAGTTGTCCGCGTTCGTTTCCATGACGCTGGCCATGAAATCCCACCATTTCTTGCAAATATCGGTCTTGGCGCTCTCGGCATAGCGATCGGGATCGTCAAGCTCGATATATCCGAAGAGGATGTTGGTTTCCTCGTCGATGAAAATGGAGTAGTTGTGTCCACCGTACTCGTGGATCATATCGGCCATTTCGGGCCAAAGCTCGTTGTGGCGCTTCTCGTACTCTTCGGCAAAGCCGGGGTAGAGCTTCATCTTGAAGCCCGAGATAGTGCGTCCATCAGCGGTTTTGCGGATAGTCATGGGTGCTCCTTAGTCCAGGAACTCGTCGTTGACGGTAAGGCCGAAATCCACGCCGATCTGGCGAAGGCCCTCGTCGGAAATGGTGTTCAGGAACTCGTCGGAACCGCCATTCATCTGGCGGGCGCGACGGTACACGTCGGCAGCCTTTTCGATGGTGTGCATCAGGCCGAAGGTGGTGTCGAAGTCGGGGCCGGAAACGAACAGGCCGTGCTGGGCCCAAACGGCGGCTTCGTACTTCTTCATCAGCTCGGAAGTGGCATGCGCGATGTCGGCGCCGCCCGGAACCATCCAGGGCACCACGCCAACGCCCGAAGGGAACACCACGATGCATTCGGTCATGGCCTTCCACAGCGCGCGCGTGAAGTAGCGTGCCTCAAGCGGGCACACGAACGTCATGGCGATGACGTTGATGGGGTGTGCGTGGTAGATGACGCGGCACTCGTCGTTGGTTGCTGCCATGCGCACGGCGTGGTTCATGAAGTGGGTGGGGAACTCGCTGGTGGGCTTGCCGCCGTCGGTGAGGCCCCAAACGATGCGCCAGGAATCGCCGGCGTCGTTGATCTCCACGATGCCGATGTTGTGCGCGGGGTCGGTCATGACGTTGCGCATATAGCGGCCCGAACCGGTGGTAAGGAAGTAGGCGCCGCGCAGGCTGTCGGCCTGAACGCCCATGTTCACCCATTCGCCGGGGGTTTCGTTGAAGAACGGCTTGGCCGCCTCAACCTCTTCGTCCTTCATGCGGTAGGTGAGGTTGCCGCCGTTGCGCTCGTGCCAGCCCTGCTGCCAGCCATCGTCGCACATGCGGCAGAAGCCGCGCACGAAGCCCAGCTGCTCAACGGCAACGCCGGAAACGGCACCGCGGGCTGCGGATACGCCGTTCTTAAAGGCGCTTTGGGCACTGTTGAAGATATCCATCGAAGTCCTTTCCTTCTGGTAACTGCTTTATCCGTTCGGTTCCTGGCGCAGCGGTAGCCCCTGCCGCATTGCGGGCCGTTTTGCCTGGCGCGCGCAAGCGATGCCGCTGCGCCAGGAACCGTTGTTGGTTGTGATCGGTTTCGCCCTTGCCCGCTCCTATTCGAACCGCTGCACGTCGAACGAGGTGGCTATGGCGTTGCGCACGGCCTGCAGGTCGCTGAAGGCGCCATCGGCCAGCATCTGCACGGCCAGGTTGCCCAAGCTGGTGCCCTCCACCGGACCGGCGAACACGGGAATGCCGCAGGCGCGCGTGGTGAGCTCGTTCAGGTAGCCGTCCTGGCAGCCGCCGCCCACGATGTTGATCGAGGTGTAGGTGCGCCCGGTAAGCGAGGCCATCTCCGCGATGGACTCCGCATAGCAGTTGGAGAGGCTCACGTACACGCAGCGCATCAGCTCGCCCACGGTTTCGGGCACGCACTGGCCGGTTTCGAAGCACGCCACGCGGATCTCGCTGATCATGGAATCGGGTGCCAGGAAGCGGTCATCATTCACGTTCACATGCGCTTCGAAGCCCTCGCTTGCCTTGGCGGCGGCGATAAGGTCGGGGAAACCCCACTGCTTTTCCTCGTGCTTGAAGGGGGCAAGCCCTGCCTCTTCGGCGGGTTGGTGGGTTGCCTTGCCCTCAACATAGGAAACGCCGTTCAGCTCGCGGCGGATGGATTGGATCATCCACAGGCCCATGATGTTCTTCAGGAAGCGGAAGCGCAGCTCGAATCCGCCTTCGTTGGTGAAGTTCTGGAAGCGGGATGCGTCAGAGGTGATGGGGCCTTCGTTCTCCACGCCCAGCAGGCTCCAGGTGCCGCTGGAAAGGAACACCGCATCGGCGTCGCGTGCGGGAACGGCCAGGTAGGCGCTTCCCGTGTCGTGCGTTGCCGGCGCGATGACGCGCGTGGCATAGCCGATCTGCTGTTCGATGGCGGGGCTTACGGGACCCAGATCGGTGCCGGGCATCACGATGTCGCAGAACATGCTGCGCGGGATATCGAACTTGTCCAAGATGGCTTCGTCCCAGTCCTGCGTGCGCGCGTTCAGCAGGCAGGTGGTGGAGGCGTTGGTGTACTCGTTGGCCTTGGTGCCGGTAAGCAGGAAGGCCAGGTAATCGGGGATCATCAGGAACGTTTCGGCGGCAGCCAGCTGCTCGGGATGCTCGCGCTTCAGTGCCAGCAGCTGGTAGATGGTGTTGAACGGCTGGCGCTGGATGCCCGTGCGACGGTATACCGCATCGTGCGCCATGATGGCGTCGGCCACGGCGTACATGCCGTTGGTGCGCTCGTCGCGGTAGGCAACCGCATCGCCCAATACCTGATCGTTCTTGTCCAGCAAGACGAAGTCAACCGCCCAGGTGTCGATGCCCACGGTCTTCGGCGCGAAGCCGGCTTCCTTGCATTTGGCCAGGCCGGCAACCGTTTCGCGGAACAACATGTCCACGTCCCAGCAGTCGTGGCCACCCGAGCGCTTCTGGATGTTGTCGAAGCGGTGGATCTCGGTAAGCTGGATGGTTCCGTTTTCAGCCACTTCGCCAACGACGACGCGGCCGGAAGATGCGCCGATATCGACGGCGGCATAGCAGTTGGTCTTGATTTCCATTAGCAGTCAGCCTCCGTATCGACGCCGATTTGGACAACCTGCATCACGTTGGTGGGGCGCGGGCTGGGTGCTGCGGGGTCGAAGCTTGCCAGGTGCGCGCTGCCAGAGGCGTGCGGGGAAGTGGTGCGGTCGCCCAGGGTTACCACGCAGATGTCGCCGTTGTGGACGAAGCCCTTTTCCTTAACCACGCCGCAAGCCTGCTCCAAGATGAACGAGGCATCGCCTACGACTTTGCCCAGAACCGGGGTAACGCCCCAGTTCAGCTGCAATGAACGACGATAGGCTTCCGTGGTGGTGACGGCGTAGATAGGCACGTTGGGGCGGTAGTTGGAAACCAGGCGCGCGGTGCGGCCGGTCATGGTGGGCGTTACCACGCAGCAGGCACCCACGCTTTCCGCCGTGGTTGCGGCGGCAAGGCCCACAACTGCGGAAATACTGGTTTGCCGGTCGGCACGGTTGGGGATGGACCCTTCCGCGTACAGGTAGGGCTCGCTTGCCTCGGCGATTTGCGCCATGGTCTGCACGGCAGGCACGGCGTACATGCCGATGGCGGTTTCGCCCGAAAGGGTAACGGCATCGGCGCCGTCGTAGATGGCGTTGGCCACGTCGGCAACCTCGGCGCGGGTGGGGCGCGGGTTGCGGATCATGGAGTCGAGCATCTGCGTGGCGCAGATGGCCGGGCGGTAGGCGCGGTTGCAGGCCTTGATGATCTTCTTCTGAAGGTGGGGCACCTGGTTCGAGGGAACCTCTACGCCCAGGTCGCCACGGGCAACCATAACGGCGTCGGAGGCCTCGATGATGTCATCGATGTTCTCCACGGCGTCCGCGTTCTCGATTTTCGCCACGATGCGGATGGAGTTCCCGCCGTTGTCTATCAGGAATTGGCGGATGGTCCTAACGTCTTCGCCGGCGCGTACGAACGATGCGGCCACGAAGTCTACCTCTTGCTGAATGCCGAACAGCAGGTCTTCTTTGTCCTGCTCGGTCATGACGGGTAGGGGGACCTCGGTGTCGGGCAGGTTTATCTGCTTGCATTCACCCAGCATCCCCGAGTTCTGCACCGTGCATTGGACGTCGGTGCCGTCCACGCGGTCTACGGCGAGCTCGATCAGGCCGTCGTCCACCAGGATGATGGTGCCGGGTTCTACATACTTATGCAGGCCCTTGCAGGTTTGGTGCACGCGGCGGGAAGTGCCCAGCACCTCTTCTTCGGTAAGGAAGAAGTTGTCGCCGGCGCGCAGGAGTACGGGCTTGCCGCCTTCGAGCTTTCCGGTGCGGATGGAGGGGCCTTTGGTGTCCAGCATGATTGCCACGGGGGCATCCAGCTCGCGGCGAACCTTCTTCAGGCGGTCCATACGGGCCTTGTGCTCGGCGTGGGAGCCGTGCGAGAAGTTGCAACGAGCCACGTCCATGCCGGCAACGACAAGGTTCTTCAAAGCCGACTCCGAATCCACGGCGGGACCCAGGGTGCAGATGATCTTGGTTCGCTTCATCATGGGGATGATGCGCCTTTCGCTCGTGCGGATGAAGCCCGTTCGAGGGCATAGCTCTACCGCTAAACGACAATACGTTCAGAATTGTAATCTTTTTTAACAAATTGTGCTTGTCTTCTTCGATTCCCATGAATCGGATATCCCTATAAATGCGCAGGTGGGGCACTTCGCGCATAATCAGGGGAAAGAGTAGGGTCGCAAAGCGTGAAAGGCGGCTGGCATGGCTGATGGTCAAGGGCTTCATCTGGATAGCGCGGCGGAAGTTGATGGCGGCGAGGTAACGGTTCAACTGAAGCTTCATGCGAAAGAGGTCGAGCCGTATGTCGTAGAGAAACGTCGGTACTTCCATGCCCACCCCGAGCTGAGCGGCAGCGAGGTTGAAACCGCGAAGCGCCTGTGCGCCGAGCTTGATGCCCTCGGCGTCGAGTACCGCTTGGTTGCCGACACGGGCATCATTGCCACGGTTCGCGGTGCGGCGTCTGGTGCCTATGATGCCCAGGGCAACCCGCGCCGCCGCATTGCCCTGCGCGCCGACATCGATGCCCTGCCGGTTCAGGAGCAGACCGGCGCACCGTTCGCCTCGCAAAACGATGGCGTCATGCATGCCTGCGGCCATGACTGCCATATGGCCATGATGCTGGGTGCTATCTGGCTCCTGCTTGCCATTCGCCCGCGGCTTCGCGGCGAGGTGCGTATCATCTTCCAGCCGGCGGAAGAGATCTCCATCGGGTCGCGCAAGATGATAGAGGCCGGTGCCTTGGAAGGGGTTGACACCATCTTCGCCTCCCATATCTGGAGCGAGGTGGATGCTGGCACCGTTTCCGTGGAGCCCGGTCCCCGCATGGCGAACTGCGATTGGTTCCGTGTGGACATCTCGGGCTCCAGCGCCCATGGCGCCATGCCGCACAAGGGCATCGATGCGGTGGTGGTGGGCGCCGCCATCGTCGAGGCGCTGCAGGTGGTGGTGAGCCGCGATGTTTCGCCGTTCGACCCAGCGGTGGTTACCGTGGGACAGTTCCATGCGGGCACGGCGCGCAACGTGATGGCGGGAAGCGCCTACCTTACGGGCACGGTTCGCTCGTTTGCGCCGGAGGTGCGTGCGTACCTGCAAGAGCGTATGGCCCATATCGTTGAGGAAACGGCCGCATCGTTTGGTGCCAGCGCGAAGTTCACCTGGGAATTCGGTAATTCGTGCTTGGTGAACGATGCCTCCTGTGCGGCCCGCGCCCAGGCCTCGGTTGCGAAGGTGCTGGGCGAACAGGCGCTTTGCCATTATGAGGGCACGCTTTCCGGGGAAGATTTCTCGGAGTACCTGGTCTTCGTCCCGGGCGTGTTGGCATTCGTGGGAACGCGCAACCCTGAAGTGGGGGCAAGCTTCCCGCAGCATAGCTGCTATTACACGGTGGACGAGGGCGTGCTTATCGGCGGTTCGCTGGTAGCGGCGCAGTACGCTTACGACTTCCTGGCGGAGGAGTAGGGCTTAACACGTTGTTCTCCTCTGGGTTCGGCGGCTTGCTTCAGGCCCGGTGACGGCTTCGGTTTTGCTGCTTCTTGCTTGGCGCTACAATGGCGCTAGGGACTGCCGGGGCAGATGTTTCACCCGGCAGGTTTTCGGCGAGTGTGGACTGCGTTGGGGCGCAGCGCGCTTGAGGGGAAGGGGCTGCTATGCAGGAGAAAGACG
>CAVDDI010000061.1:0-9438 GCA_963607675.1 bacterium
GTTCTTCGAAGATGCAGCAGGTATCACCTCCGACAAGCTCCAGGAAGAGCTGAAGCGCACCCTTTTGGCAATCACCGACTTTCCCGAAATAGGATCATCGAATGCACCAGAGTCGATTAAGCGTCTCTACGGACATGGCATCCGCAAAATCAACGTGGGACCGTTTCTCCTTGTCTACCGCTACTTAAGAGAAGAAGGCACCGTTTCCCTGTACGGTCTGATCCATTCCAAGACGGTTCGTTGAAAAACGCCAAAACCCGGAAGGCCGAAAGCAGCAAGAGGGTAAACCGCGCAGGGGCCCAGCAGGGAGGGTGACCGCGGCAGAAGGCCCCTCCGACAGTGGGCAAAAAAGCAAAGAGCTGCTTGCTTTGGACAAGCAGCTCTTTGAGCTGAACCGTGAAACCCGTCGCATCTTTAAGCGGAAACCTCGTCTCGAGGAATCTTCTTGCCGAGCTTGATGGCAAAGAAAGCGCATACGGCGAAGAAGGCGATGAAGGCGATGGCAACCACAAACGCCGACCCCCAGCCGCCAAGAACCTCGGCGATAACCGGCCACATGAAGCCGGCGGGGATCGCCAGGATGTTGATGATGGTCATCGCTCGGCCATACACGATGGAATAGTTCTCGCCAGAACCGAATACCGCCGAGGCAAGGATCGGCAAGATAACCGAAACGGACGCGTAGAAGAAGCCAAATACGAAGCCGCCGATAGGCATTGCGGGGGAAGTCGGGAACAGCCAGATAAAAGCGATGCCCACAATACCGAACGCGCAGGATGCCAGGATCATCTTGACTGCCCCGAAATCACTGACTGCGCCCACGATGAACTTGCAGATTGCCTGACCGGCGCTAACGATGCTAGCGAGGATTGCGCCGGTGACTATGACTGCCGTTCCCGCCTGCTGCAACGCATTCACATACGTCGGGAAGAACTGCGCGATCATCACTACGATGTTGGCAACACCGCCGCAAATGCAGACGAGGTAGAATGCAGGGCTCTTCATCGCTGCCGCCACATTCACGCTCCAGTTCTTCTTAGCCGCAACACTGGCAGCGCTTTCACCCTCGTTGATGGACTTCTTTGAAACGTACGGGAGCATCCCCTTGTCCTCTGGACGGGAGCGGATCACGAACAAAGTAAAGGGCAGGCAAGCAACCAAGACGATGATGGCGTAGACGAGGAATGCGGTGCGGTAGCCGAAGGTGCCCATGAGAGCCTGGCCAACCTGGATGAAGACAACACCGCCAACGCCTGTGAACGCAGCGACGAATCCAATGATCGCTCCGGCGCGGTCTTTGAACCAGCGGTTAACCATGGTCGGGATGGTCAATGCCAGAAGCGACAGAGAGCCAACAACCATCAAAGCACCCGTAACCCAGACCTGGTAAATCGAGCCCCCGAACGAAAACGAAAGGAAGCAGCAAGCTACCAACACCACGCAAAGCGAGGTGATAAGGCGCAAATCGTACTTGGCCAACAGCTTGCCGAAGATCATGCTCCACACCGCCATGCAAATGCCGCCGATTGACAGGTAGATGGTGATGGACGATGTCTGAACGCCATAATCCTGCGCAAGCGCGGGGAAGAAAATACCCATGCAACTAGCCTGCATGGCGCAGGGAACGAAGGCGAAGACAATCGCAGACAGCACAATTGGAAGATACGCAGAAAACCCCTTTTCCTGCATTTTTTGTTCACTCATTGGAATCCTCTCCTTATGTTGGGCGTGAGCTCACGCCGCATTGCGGCCCACCGTTCGCCCCCCAGAGGCAAACTCCATTCGCAGGCCGGTACCCCTAAAAAATCGATCGCCCTATCTCATGTGACGGTCAAGGAACGCAGCCGCTTCCTCGAGGAAGGCCGGCCTTTTAAAAGCGGGATCGTGATGGCTTGCCCCTGGGACTATCTCGAAATCGATGCGATCGTCTCCCGCAATCCTCTTAGCCGCTGTGGCGAAAACGACCGATTGTGCATGGGGAACAAGCTCGTCTTCGCTGCCGGCTTTCACCATCAACGGTGGCACCTGCGGGGTCAGATAGCTCATCGGGCTTGCAGCTTTAACGCTTTCAAGCGGCAAACTGTCAACGGCAGCGCCCATGAACAGGCACTCAGGGACCTTTGGGTTGCCCATAGGCTTGGAGTCATTGCCTTCTTGGGCCTTCTGGTCATCGATTAAAGAGAAATCGACCGGCGGATACGTGGCAATGCAGCAACGCACATCCGTACCATATGCAGAATTCCCCGTTGAAAGATCTTCCAGCATCGCGATGTTCGGGCTCGTTGCAATCATCAGCGCCATGTATGCTCCTGCAGAGTTACCCACAACAGCGAATCGCGCAGGGTCGATTCCGTATTCAACGGCATGCGCCTTCAGGTAACGAACTGCAGCTTTGCAGTCCTTAACCGGGTCGGGGAACTGGGCCTCGCCAGAAACGCGGTAACCCACACTAGCTAACGCATAACCCCTGTTAAGCAGCCCGAAATAGATGGAAACCTGCATATCGCGTCGGTCGCCTGCCATGAAGCCGCCGCCGTGGATGAAGATCACGAGCGGCACAAGACCCCCCTTGCCCGCCTCTGGCGGAAGATATAGATCGATCTTCTGACGATCGCTCTTCGTGTCGTACGCCAAATCAAAATGCTTTCGCGGAATGGAATCCAGGATATCCTGCGGAAGCATAGGCGAAGATGGGACCTCCTTCAGGGTGCGGCAAAGATACTCGTCATCGATCCTATCCAGCACAGCCTGTGGAATACCCTTTTCGTTCATTGTCATGATGACCCTCCTTTATTTCGAGATCCCCAAATCTCAAGGCCATCATAATGAGCGCTTTTCAATAAATGAAATGCAATATGAATACGTTCTTAATTACATTGATGCATAAATGCCCATCGAAGCACTTCAGCGAAGCGAGGCGCATAAATCGGCATAGTAATCGACGATATAATCCCTGAACAACTGCGCGGCAGACGACATCTCCACGTCCTCCTGCCACTTCAAGTACAAGGTACGGGACCTCTTGACATCGGAAAGCCGCACCGTCGAAACCCGTTCCCTGTCCGCCTTGGAAAACCAGGTTATCTCCGGAGCAAGGGCAAGCCCTACGCCCTCCGAGACCAGCTGGTTCACAAAGAAGCAATGCTGATCCTCGAACACTATGTTCGGCTCATAGCCGGCCTCGGCAAACATGCCGTCGATCATCTTGCGTATAGCGCTCGGCAGAACCGTAATGAAACGCTCATCCGCAAGATCGGCCAGCGATACCGAACGAGCCCCATCAAGCGCGTGCCCCTTTGGCACCGAGAGAACTATCTCCTCCTCGCCTAGAACCAGGCAATTGGGCTCTTCATGCCTTGCGAACGAAGCAAAGAAGGTTAGATCGGGGACCTCCGTTTCCAAATAGGGCGTTGCCTCCGAGGCGAATCTGATGGTGATCTCCGGATGCAGCCTTTTGAATCGGGCAAGCATGCCAGGGTCATCGCCGAAGAACACTGGCGCACGCAGGTTCAACGTCTGGCTTTTCTCCCGAACATAGCGCTCCAGAACATGGCCAACGGAATCAACGGAATCAAGGGCATGGGTAACGGCTTTAAGAAAAACCCTTCCGTTGTCGTTGAGCGATATCCTTCGCCCAACACGGTCAAAAAGCTCGATGCCCAATTCGTCCTCAAGCCTTTTGATGGAACGGCTCAGCGCAGGTTGGGAAACATGCAGCTGTTCGGAAGCCTTCGTGATGTTCCCCTGTTGAGCAACAAGCTGAAAGTATCGAAGCTGATAAAGTTCCATCCGTCCCCATCCCCCTAAGCGCACTGGAGCATACCCGTTAAGGCGATGTTATAGCACCGGGCACCGTCAAACAAAACGCCATAGCCTGCAAGCAGCACGAGACAAACAGCACGGCAGCAACCTGCCCTGGCTTTCTTTCGCATTCCCTTCGCATTTCTTTGGAAAGTTGTTCGGTAAGCTGGAAACGGTGTTTCGCATCCAGGCAGCCCTTTTGAAGGGAGGTGCCGCCCATGGACGTACAAACAGTTATTGCGCTTTGCGCAATCTTCGCAGTCGTGCTTGGGATCATAGAAGCCAGCCAGCGCCGCTAAGCAGGCATGGCCGACGGAAGGAGGTGTGATCAGCGTTCGGAAACAGAAAAGCCAGGCTAACTTGAAACCCCGCCTGGCTTTCGAATAAAGATGCTGCCCGGGTAAGCGGGACACCATTTGACCTGATTGTAGCATGACGCCACCCACCGCAAACCAATTGTTACTTTTGCCCAAAGGCCGAATGCGGGCGCCGAATCCCCCAAAGCCCGCTCTCCCCTCATCAGGAAAAACCAGGTATCCTGAACATGTTCTAGCAACACCAGGGAAGAAGGGGATCCCATGGGCAAGAAATCGAAGAAAAAGAAGCATGCTGGAAAAGCCTCCGTCTTGGCCGAAGCCGGCCAGGCAATTAAACAGCAAGTAGAGGCCCGGCGTACCACAAGCCAAAACGAAGAGCGCGAATCGCCGCTAGGGGCATTCACCCGCCATGGGTCGGTCCTACTGCGCGGCAACATGCTCACCAGCGAGAACAGCACCGCAAGCCTTCTGGCTGAAGCGCGTGACACCTCGTGGCTGCATGCCGATCCCTGGCGCGTATTGCGCATCCAAGCAGAATTCGTCGATGGGATAGAGGCGCTTGCCGAGCTCGGCCCCGCCGTTGCCATATTCGGCTCTGCGCGCACCCCCGAAGATGATCGCTACTACCAAGCTGCCCGCCTAGCCGGCGGGATGATAGCCCGTAGGGACATCGCCGTTATAACCGGCGGCGGCCCCGGCATCATGGAAGCGGCCAACCGCGGCGCTGCTGAGTCCGACGGGAAATCGGTAGGCCTTTCCATCGAGCTGCCCCACGAGCAGAAGCTCAACGACTGGGTAAGCCTAGGCATGACCTTCCGCTACTTCTTCGTGCGCAAGACCATGTTCGTCAAGTACTCCTCTGGCGCGATCTTCTTCCCCGGTGGCTTCGGCACCCTCGATGAGATGACCGAGCTACTCACCTTGGTGCAGACCCATAAAACCGCGAACATCCCCACGGTTCTCTTCGGCTCCGAATATTGGAGCGGCATGATGGAATGGGTTGAGGAAAAGCTTGTGGGGCAAGGGATGATCGACGCCCTAGACACCGAATTGGTGGTTGTCACCGATGACCTTGACGAAGCGGTTCGCGTTGCCACGAAGAATATCCGCAAATAAGATTACACGCTGCGTCGAACTCGATGCGTCCGCAAGAAACCCCAAATAGAGCAAGCGGGTCGAAAGCTTAAAGCCAACGACCCGCTTAGTCAGCCTCGCCCAGAAAGCTGATCAACCAAGCTCTTGAATATGCTTCCGCGGCACACCGTCGAACTCGGGAGCAGGGATCATGCGCGGAGCAGCCCCTCTATCGAAGTAGATGCATTCGCCCTTCTCCCCAAACGGGCTCCAGACAGGAAGCGGCTCGCCGTCAATAGCGGCGCCATTCGGATTTCCCGTCTTGATAAAGTTTGCCCAATATGAATTCATGGCATTCGAAAGATCCAGGTCGATACCAGAATAAGGCCTATACGAGCGAAGAAGGGTTTGGAAAACATACATCTGCTCAGCACTATGCCAGGCCCCCGCGTTCGGCTCGCCCGGAGGGGTTGCAGCGAAATGATACATGAAGGCCTCCGATTCGCAGGAATCCGCCATTTTCTCGCACAAGGCTAGCGTGCCGGAATAGAACCCATCGCGCATGCCGTGCACATCAGGGCTGTCCACGAAGGACTGGTCCTCGTTGGCGTTGGACCCGATCAGAACCGGCACATCAGCGAATGCCGCCTTGCGCCATACCTCAACCACGTCCTCGGGCAGAACATCGTCCCCGTGAACCGGCTGCGTGGGCAAAGGAGCCGGAGGGTTTGCAGCCATGTAGCTGCCCCATTTATCCCAGAGGGCATCGATATCCATAGAGCGCATGCCCTCAACGTCCACGCCCAGGGAATCAACGAACTCGTTGCAATACTTCGTTGCAAAATCCTCCTGCGTCATACAGGGAACCGGGCCACCCGCAGAGTCCATGATCGCCCCAACGAACTTCCCGCGAGCCAAGGGCGAGCACATCAGGTCGAATACGCTCATGGATCCCGCCGACTGACCCATAATGGTCACATGATCAGGGTCGCCGCCGAAAGCGGCGATATTATCGTGCACCCAATCGAGAGCCGCCAGCTGATCCTTGAAGCCATAATTGCCCGACTTGCCGGAAGGCGCCTCTTCATCGAGGGCCTTGCAAGTAAGGAAGCCCAGCGGGCCGATTCGGTAGTTGAAGGAGACGAAGACAATCCCCTTCTTCGCAAACGCCAAACCGTCGGTCTCGAGCTTGTTGGCATAACCGCCCACAAAGCTCCCGCCGTAGATCCAAACCACTACCGGCAGTTTTTCGCCAGGCTCTTCAGCTGGGGTTATGACGTTGAGGTAAAGGCAATCCTCGCTCATCGGATAGTCGATGGGGTAGAACTCCCTTTTGTAAAAACCAGTAGACCTCATCTGCATCGGAATGGGACCGTACTCGTATGCCAGCAATTCCCCTTCCCAGCTATCGGGCTTTTCAGGTGCGCGCCAGCGCAGATCGCCCACAGGGGGCTTTGCATAGGGTATTCCCTTGAAAATGGTTGATGCCTGATACTCGCTGGGCTGCCCCACAACAACGCCAGCCTCGGTGGCTGCTTTCAAAAGAGCCATGTTCTCTCCTCTCCTCGACGGAAGCATAGGCAAAGCTCTGCTTCTAGAAGTGAAGTCTAAAGAGGGGGAAAGCCTCCAGTCCAATACCATTTGGGCGAAATCCTGATACTCCAAAGGTATCATTCGTTTCTTACAATCGCTATTTATCGAATCGAACACCTAGTTTATCAGCGCATTCACGGTTGAACGGATCCATTTTGGTTGGCTACCCAAAGAGCATTCAAAGACACAGTTACGTTTTGGGTATCGATTTTACCCTTTTTAGAATTGGACACCACACCATAGCGATTTGATAATCGCAGCAAAGGCAAGTGCTTCCAAGTCTCCGTGAAACACTTGCCCAAGGGGCGCCGTGGGGACGGCGTAAAAGGGAGTTCTAGAGAAAGGAGACGCTGTGGCTGCAGAAAAGCTAGAGGCAAAGGGGATCGCTTCCTACTTGCCCATCGTTATCGCTACGACAGTGTTCGCATTCGTACCCGTTGCCATGCAGGCATCATGCATGGGCATCTTCTTCCCATCGATGGTGGAAGATTACGGAGTCCAAACCTCAAACATCACCATCTACATGACCTTCGGCGGCTTGATCTTGGCCGTGGGAATGCCGTTCCTAGGCAAGCTTCTGGCAAAGCACGACATCAGGCTCATCGTTTCGATCCAGATCAGCATCGTTGCCCTCTGCTTCCTGTCGTTGGCGTTCTCCGGTTCCATCTACCAGGTAGTGGCATCCGGCGCCATCCTCATGGCGGCCAGCGTTTCCGTTCTCGGCCTCTCGAACCCAACGCTCATCAATCGCTGGTTCAAAGACCGAGCGGGCTTCGTCATCGGTCTTGTAGCCGCCTTCACCGGCATCGGCGGTGTTGTGTTCATCCAGGTAGGCAGGGCTATCATGGCCGCCACCGACTATCGAACCGCATTCATCGCATACGCCATCATCATCTTGGTGGTCTGCCTGCCGTTCTCTCTTTTCGTCATCCGCAACAAGCCTTCCGACAAGGGTATGCTGCCTTACGTGTCCCAGAAGGCGACTGCGAGCGAAAGCGCAGCCCAGGCCGCTGTGGAAAAGAATTGGTCCGTCGATGTGAAGGCAGCCGTTAAAAGCCCGGCGTTCTGGCTGGTCGGCATCTGCGGCGCCGTCGCCAACATGGTTGTGGTTATCGCCCAGTTCTTCCCGACCTACGTGAACAGCCTTGAAACCGCCGGTGTTGCGGTGATCATCTCGGGTGCAACGCTTGCCACCATCGTCTCTGCAGGACAGGCAGTATGCAAGCTGCTGGTTGGCGCAACATCCGACCTCAACCCCACCGCCGTTATCCTGGGCTCTTGCGGCCTTGGCGTTGTGGGCATCCTGGCAATCGCCTATGGCCCCACCACCCTGTTGATGCCTTGCGGCGGTGCCGTGTTCGGCTTCTACTACGCTTCCGTTGCGGTAATCATGCCCATCCTGGCAGGCGCTGTGTTCGGCACGGGCGAAAACTACTCCATCGTCTATGGCCGCTGCAACACCATCATCAACCTCTGCGCTGTTCCCGCTGGCTTCATGTGGCCCATCATCGCCGAAACCTTCGGCGGTTATGTGGCAGCCTTCTGGGTGGCAATCGTGATGATCATCGCCTTTGGCATCATGGCATTCCTTGCCATCAAGCTTGGCAAGTCCATTCCCCGTGCAGTCGACACCAGCTCGGCTGTCGCCCAACAAGCTCAAGCTGAAGCTTAATAACCCGAGCTCATCTTGATATCCTAGGCACCACAGGCGCACCCTACTCGCCCGTGGTGCCTAGCCTGCTTTGGAGGGGACATGGAACTTTACCAACTGAAATACCTGCAGGAAATAGCCCGAACAGGCAGCCTGCGCGAAGCCGCCAAGCGTCTTCACATCACGCAACCGCCGCTATCCCGCTGCATAAAAGCACTCGAAGAGGAGTTAGGGGAGCCGCTCTTCGATCACGTTGGGCGCAACATCGTCTTAAACGATGTCGGGAAAGTCGTTCTCCTCGGCGCCAACGCCACCTTGAAATCAGCCGAGGCCATCAAACAGTCCGTTGATGAGTACATCCGCAGCCGAGAGCAGACCATAAACCTCTACGCGCCCGTTCCGCTGGGCAACGACATGCGCGTGCTCTATGAATTCAAGCAGCAGCATCCGAATATCCGTCTGAGGGTAGGCGTTGCCCCCGCAGACACCCTGAAGTACGAGATCCCCGATCTTATCTTCTTCGCAAGCCCACTCGACCATCGGGAAAAGCCTAACTACCTTTACCTGGGCGATGAAGATATCGTTTTGGCGGTTTCGCCGCGTTCGCCCTACGCGAGCCGAGAGTCCATCGCACTCGGGGAGCTTGCCGGGGAAGACTTCATTGCCAACGTGCCCAACGCATACACCACCATGGTTTCAAGCATGTTCTCGGAGGTCGGGTTCGAACCGCACGTGGTGATGGAAAATCAATCGTACCAGCAGATCATGGACGCCGTCGATCTGGGCTTCGGCATCGCCCTCGTTCCCGAGATAACATGGCTCACGGAACGGAGCAACGCTGTTCTCGTCCCCCTCTCCGATGTCCATCGATCCCGCCATCTGTACCTGAAATGGCCCGAAGGGTCGGTCCTCTCAGGGGCGGTTGAGCTCATGCGCGACTACCTTGTTGAGCACTTCCGCAAAATAGCGAAGCAACCCGATTCCGAGGATGAGCCTCCAGCC
>CAVDDI010000062.1:0-9362 GCA_963607675.1 bacterium
TGAGCACCATTTGTCGGCCGCGCACACCAGCCAGGCTTCCTTGCTCCTGGGTACGCGGTTGGGCGGCAGGGGCCACATATGGGCCTCGATTATGTTGCGCTCCTTGGGCGTGAGCCCGTAGTCGCGCTCGGCGTTTTCGGCAGCGATGAGCGGGTGGTTCACGGCATGGCCCCTGTTGTTGGTGGTGTGCCAGTCGTACAGGTAGTAGTCGTGCAGCAGCGCGCCGCGTACTAGCTCCTGCTCGCTCACATCCAGCTTCAAAGCGCCCGCCATCTTCAGGCTGGTCTGCGCCACGCGCACTACGTGCGCTAGGGTGGAAACGCTGCCGTGCTGCATGAATTCGCCCATGCGTTGCAGCTGGCCTTTTTCGCAGAGATCCGCCACGGCGTTGCGGACGATCCTCTCTTCCGGCTTGCGCCCGTCAAGAGCAGATGGGGCCGTCATTGCTTCTTCCCCCTGCGTTCGTTCAGGGTGCTGCGCGCCTCCCGGACCAGCTTGACGGTGCGCGCCGTCTTCTTCGAGGCGAAACGGCGCATGTTCTTCAGCAGGGCTTGCTGATGGCCGCTCAGGCTCATCGCGGTTTCACGCAGCTGTGCCATCGCAGCCTGACGGCCGTCTGAAAAGTTGGAGGAGATGTCATCGCGCGTTTCGCGAAGCTGCGCCATGGCGGCCTGACGGCTGTCGGACAGGTTGGAGGAAAGTCCTTCGCGGGTTTCCCGCACGCTGGAAACGATGCCCTCCATCCGGTCGTTCATCTGGCTGTCCAGACGGTTCAACGTCTGCAACAGGTTGGTGATGTCGGTAACGGTGAGCGTGGCATCGATGGTTAGGGCGATGGTGATTGCGATGGCCAGAAGCTCGAACGCGAAGCCGGGAACCGCGGCGTTCACGAAAGACACCAGCGGCATGAGCAGGAACACCACCGCTACGCCCGCGGCGCCGAACAGCAGGGATGCCGGCAGGCAGATGCGCCCGTTCAGGTTCAACGGCATGTTGGTGTAGTCCCACCACACGGTGCCGAATATCTTTTCCATGCCCCAAGAGATGCTGTACTCCATGATTGCGCTACCCACCATGCAGATAAGGAACACCTCCCAGAAGGGCATTGTTCCGAACTGGGCGAACAGCAGCTTGAAGATGATGAGCGCGCCAACGGCGCCAACGCCGTAGATAGGGCAGATGGGTCCGTAGAGGAACCCGCGGCTTTCCCAATGATGCTGCGTCAGTACGGCCCAGACGCTTTCGAACAGCCAGCCGGCGAAGCCGAATGCGGCAAACCAAACCACATACGCGCAGATCGTTGCTTCTATTGCGGGGCTCCTTTTCTTGGGTGCTTCCTGCCCCGAATGCCGAACAGCGGGGTAGAGGCCTGGTTCACAAGCTCTTCGACAGACCATACGCGGTCGCTTACCCGATGGTCAACCGAAACCGCCAATCCGCATCGGTCCAGCACATGCTTGTCCCAGGCGGGCCGGGGAAGCGATCCGGCGGGCACCTTGCTGGCAAGTCGCTCCATGGAATCGATGTCCGTGTGCAGGTAGCGGTCGTTGCAGCCTGCCTTGGCGGTGTTGGCGCGATCGGTTTCGTAGCCCTTGCGCATCTCGTCGTCGAACAGGTAGGCGTACCAATTCGCATCGTAGTTCAATAGCAGCCCACCATGGCGCAACACGCGCGTCCATTCCGTGTAGGCGCTTTCCGGGTTGGGAAGGTTCCAGGTAAGGTTGCGCGAAACCACCGCATCGAACGATTCGCTTTCGAACTCCAGGTTCTCTGCGTCCATCCGCATGAACTGCGCGCTCTGGCCAAGGGCGGCGGCGTTCGCCTTCGCCTGCTCCAGCATGGACTCGGTGTAGTCTACCGCGGTAACCTTATATCCCAGCTCGGCCAGGATGATGGAAAAGAACCCAGGCCCGCAGCCAATGTCCAGGACCTTCACCTGGTTGCGCGGCTTGCCTCCGAAGGCCTTCTGAAGCTCGGTATCCAGCTCCTTTGCCCAGGCCGTATGCTGGCTTCCGCTCAGCTCGCCTCGGTGCTGCTCGGAGTAGCTGTGCGAGCGGTTGGTCCAGTATGTTTGGTTGGAGTGCCGATATGCGTGGATATCCTTGTTGGGGGTAGGGGGAATGGCCACCGGGGTATCCCTGCCTTTCGTCGGATTCGTGCCGTGGTATTACGATATATGATAACGTAACACCAATGGAAACAACGGTAGCAATACGGGCTGTCCGGCGCTCGGCCCGTTCGTTTTGAGCCGACGAGAAAGGCCCGATACTCGGTGAGAGGCTACATTGCCAAACGCTTGCTTCAGCTGATACCTATCTTGCTTGGCATCACGCTGCTGTCTTTCGCGCTTATGTACTTCGCGGGCGGCGATGCCGTTACCGCGGCCATGGATGCCCAAGGTATCGCTGTTTCGCAGGACATCGTGGATGCGAAGCGCCATGAGCTTGGGCTGGACCGGCCGTTCCTTGAGCAGTACGGCTTGTGGCTGGCGGGGCTGGTGTCGGGCGATATGGGAACCAGCTACGTTTCGGGCAAGGACGTGTTCAGCACGTTTGCCTCGAAGCTGCCGGCCACCATCGTGCTGGCGCTTGCCAGCGTTGCGTTGACTGTGCTGGTGTCTGTGCCGCTTGGCATCGTTTCAGCGGTGAAGCAGAACCGTGCGGTGGATTACGTGGTTCGCGTTCTGGGGTTCATCGGCAATTCGCTGCCGAACTTCTTCGTTGCGCTGGTGCTCATCTACTTCTTCTCGGTGCTGCTGGGATGGCTCCCGGTGGTTTCCTCGGCGATAGGCAAGCAGGGCGTGGAATCGCTGAGCGTTCAGGGCGCGGTGCTTCCGGTGGCAACCCTGGTTATTGCCATGTCGGCGAAGTACACGCGCCAGATCCGTGCTGCAGTGCTTGACGAGCTGGGCAAACCGTATGTTGAAGGGGCACGTGCCCGCGGAGTTCCCGAGCGCACGATCCTCTTCGGCAGCGTGCTTCGCAACTGCATGGTGATGGTGGTCACCTTGCTGGCGCTTTCCGTGGGCGATCTTCTGGGTGGTACCGCAATCGTCGAGACCATCTTCCAGTGGGATGGGGTGGGCAAGCTTGCGGTGGATTCCATCACCATGCGCGATTATCCGATGATCCAGGCCTATGTGGTGTGGATGGCCATTATCTATGTTGCGGTGAACCTGGTGGCCGACCTGGCTTACCAGCGGTTGGACCCGCGCATCCGTCTGGGCGGTGGGCAACGATGAGGGTGCGGTTCGCTGTTTGCTTGCTTTTGGCGGCGTTGGTGGTTGCGGTTGCCGCGCTCTCGGGCATCTTGGCGCCGTACGACCCGTATGCCCAGGATCTTTCGCAGGCGCTGCTTGCGCCCAGCATCGATCATCTTGCCGGCACCGATCGCTATGGGCGCGACCTGTTCTCGCGCATATTGGTGGGTGCACAGCTTTCGCTGCTCTCCACATTTTCGCTGGTGGCGATAGTTTCCGTGCTGGGCACCATGGTTGGGACGGTTGCCGGCATGCGCGGTGGTTGGTTGGACACGGCGCTCATGCGCACCTCCGATGTGTTCCTGGCGTTCCCCGGATTGGTGTTCGCGCTGGCGGTAGCTGCGGCGTTGGGCGGCGGCATGCAGAACGCGGTGATAGCCCTTGCCGCCATATCGTGGCCGAAGTACGCGCGCATCGCTCGCGGGCTTACCTTGGAGCAGAAAGGCCATACCTATTTCGCGGCGGCTCGCATCTCGGGCTGCTCTACGGCGCAGATCATCGCTCGCCACGTGCTTCCCAACATTGCCGGGCCGATTTTGGTAACGGCGGTGCTGGACATCGGCACCATGATGATGGAGTTGGCAGGGCTTTCGTTCTTGGGATTGGGCGCGCAGGCGCCTATGGCCGAATGGGGCTCCATGATGAGCGAGAGCCGATCGCTGCTGCAGACGGCGCCCTGGACGGTGCTTGGCCCCGGGGTTGCCATTTTCGTGGTGGTGGTTGTGTTCAACCTGCTGGGCGATGCGCTGCGCGATTGGCTGGACCCCCAGCAGCGTGTGGCAGGCGCACGGGCGTCTTCGGCAGCGAAAGGCGTCCTCTGGCGCCGTGGGGAAGTAGGCTAGAAAGCTAAAATCGTGGTCGGCAGGCCGTGATGACAGGTAGACGGCGGGCTTGGCGTGCCGATGATAAAGCGAAGAGAGGAACGAACATGAAGGGAATAACGATGAGGCGGAACGGCTTGAGCCTTCTGCCGGTCATGCTGGCAGGGCTCTTAGCCCTTGCTCTTGCGTTCGGTATGGGAGGTTGTGCAGGCAGCAGCGACAACGATACCAAGACATTCGTCTACGGCACAACGGGCTACGGCGTGCAGATGGACGATACCGGCCTCAACCCCCATTCCAACTACTCGGGCTGGAGCGCGGTTCGCTATGGAGTGGGCGAGACCTTGTTCAAGTTCAGCGATGACATGACGCCCGAGCCTTGGCTGGCAACCTCCTACGAGTTCCTGGATGAAACGCATTGCAAGGTCACCCTGCGCAACGATGTGGATTTCACCTCTGGCAGGCACATGGGCGCCACAGCGGTGAAAGAATGCCTGGACGATTTGGTGGCCACGCACGATAGGGCGCCTTCCGACACGAAGATATCTGCGATAGAGGCCAACGACGAAGAGGGTTTCATCGTCATAGCAACCAGCGAGCCCACGCCCGCCCTGATCAACTACCTGTGCGACCCGTACGGCGCCATCATCGACATGCAGGCGGGCATTTCTGCCGACGGCAATGTGAGCGGTACCGGCCCCTACATTGCCACCGCGGTTTCCGATACCGAGATAACGCTGGTGAAGAACGAGCACTATTGGGATGGCGAGCCGAAGATGGACAAGGTCGTGGTGCGCTCCATCACCGACGGCGACACGCTTTCCTCCGCCCTTCAGTCGGGGCAGATCGATGCGTCGTACGGCTTGCCGTATGCCAGCTACGAGCTGTTCGCAGATCCAAGCAAATACACCATAAGCAGCTGCAGCACCTCGCGGACGTTCTTCGGGCAGGTGAACTATGCCTCGCCGGTGATGCAAGATGCTGCAGTGCGCAAGGCGTTGAGCCTGGGCATCGACCGCCAGGGTTTCATCGAGACGCTGCTGAATGGGCGCGGCGCCGTCGCCGAAGGCGCCTTCCCCGGCGGCTTCTTGGGCGCCGACGGCATCGAATCGGCCTCGTATGACCCAGAAGCGGCCAAGCAACTGTTGGAACAGGCCGGTTGGGTTGATTCCGATGGCGATGGCATCCGCGAGAAGGACGGCCAGAGACTCACTGTGCGCTGGCTTACCTATCCTGGGCGCATGGAGCTGCCCCTGTTGGCGGAATCGGCGCAGAGCACGTTGAAAGAGATCGGCTTCGATGTGCAGGTGAACAGCACGGCAAACCATACCGAGATCCGCAAGGATGCTTCTGCCTGGGACGTGTACGTAAGCGCGTTGGTAACATCGCCCACGGGCGACCCGGAATATTTCTTCACCGCTACCTGCCTTGGTGGTTCTCCCAAGAACTTCGGTGGGTACCGGAATACCCAGCTGGAGCAGCTTGCTTCCCAACTGCATTCCGAGTTTGATTCCGATAATAGGGGCAAACTTGCCTCTCAGATGCAACAGGCTCTTCTGGAAGATTCCGGCTACTTCTTCGCCTCCCATCTGCAGATGGGCATCGTCTCGCGCGCCGGCGTCACGGGCATAGCGTCCCATCCGTGCGACTACTACGAGATCACCGTCGATCTCGATAGGGCGTAAGGGGTCGTGTTGGCTGAGTCTGTTGGAATAGGCACAGACCCTTCCCAGATGGATGCGGCTGTGCAGGCGCCTTTGCTGGAGTTCGATTGCGTGAGCGTCGAATATGCCGGCGCGCGCGTGCTGCACGACGTGAGCCTTTCGGTGATGCCGGGCGAATCGCTTGGCATCGCCGGCGAATCGGGCAGCGGGAAGAGCACGCTGTTGCGGGCGGCGGTGGCGCTGCTTGGTCGCGGCGGCAAGGTCCGCTCCGGCCGCATCCTGTTTCGAGGTGCGGATATGGCGGATATGGCCGCCGAGGAAATCCGCCGCCTGCGCGGAGCCGAAGTCGGCATGGTGTTCCAGGACTGCCTTTCCTCGTTTGCGCCCACGCGCACGCTGCGCAGCCAGCTTGCCGAATCGCTTGTTGCCCATGGGTGCTGCCTGCCAGGGTGGGAAAGCCGAGCGTGCGAGCTGCTTTCGCGCTTCGGCATTGCCGATCCCACTCAGGTGTTGGACAGCTATCCCTTCCAGCTTTCGGGTGGGATGGGGCAGCGCGCGGGCATCGTCTTCGCGCTGATGCTGGAGCCGAGCATCATACTTGCCGATGAGCCCACCAGCGCCCTGGATGCGGTGTCGCAGAAGATGGTGGTGGAAGAGCTGGCCTGCCTTTGCCGAGAGCGGGAAACGTCCCTGATAGTGGTTTCCCATAACATGGCGGTTATCAAGCGCCTGGCGGGAAAGGTTGCCATCCTGAAAGAGGGGGCGGTGGTGGAAGCGGGCGCAACCGATACGGTTTTCAGCGCGCCTTCGCACCCCTACACGCGCGAGCTTCTTGCCGCGGTTCCCTCGTTTGAAGGGGGTGGGCCCAAATGAGTGCTTCGTCGAAGAACCCGTATGTGCTGGAGTTGCGCAACGTGTCGAAACGCTTCGATGATGTTTCTGGCGGTGGAATGGAAGCGCTGCGTGGTGTGTCGCTGGGCATCGCGCCTGGCGAGTGCGTGGGCCTGGTGGGCGAATCGGGCAGCGGAAAGAGCACGCTGGCCAACATTGCCTTACTCCTTATGGCGCCAACCTCCGGCTCGGTTTTCTTTCACGGGGAAGACGTCACCCATCTGAAAGGAAGACGGCTGCGAGGCGTGTACCAAAGCATGCAGGCAGTGTTCCAGAACCCTGCCGACTCATTCAACCCGCGTAGACGCTTGGGCTCGAGCATGGCGGAGGGCCTGATGAATGCTGGGGCAGGCAAGGCCGAGGCGCTTGACCGGGTAGCAGAGCTCATTGGCCGCTGCGGCCTTGAACGGGGGATAGCCCAGCGCTATCCCGGTCAGGTGAGCGGCGGCCAGTTGCAGCGCGCTGCCTTGGTGCGCGCCCTTTCGGTTGGCCCGGAGCTGTTGGTGTGCGACGAGGCCACCAGCGCGCTCGATGCCACCACGCAGAAACAGGTTGTCGAGCTTATCCGCTCGCTTGGCGAAGAGCGCAACATGGCGGTGCTTTTCATTTGCCATGACATCGCCCTTGTGACGCAGCTATGCAGCCGTGTTGCGGTGCTGCGTGATGGCGTTGTGGAAGAAGAGGGAAGCATCGACCAGGTAATTTGCCATCCGCAATCCAGCTACACAAAGCTTCTGATCGGCTCGGTTATGGATATCTGACCCCCAGCAAGCTTCACGTGTTGAATACGTGACGCTGTGTTGCTTATATAGCGCTGCGAGAGTAGTATGCTTGCGTCAGGTAGCGGGCTAGGGGGCGTTCTGGTGGCTGCGGCAAGTGTTAAGAAATCGAACAGCATCGATATGCTGCATGGGCCTTTGGCTGGCAAGATCATCCTGTTCTCAATCCCACTTGCCATCACCAGCATCCTGCAGCAGCTGCTGAACTCAACCGATGCCATGTTCGCCGGCCAATGGCTGGGCAGCGCGGCGCTTGCGGCGGTTGGCGGCGTGGCGCCCATCATCAGTCTGTTCGTGGCGCTGTTTGTGGGCCTTTCAGTCGGCGTGAACGTGGTGATCGCCGTCCACATCGGCCATGGCGACACGCGCAAGATACGCGGGGCGGTGCAGACCACGGCCATCGCGGCGGTGATCTGCTCCATAGTGCTGGCGGTTGCCGGCGTTGCCTCTACCGACTTGATCCTCACCAGCGTTCATATGCCCGAAGAGGCCTGGCAAGATGGCGCCCAGTACCTGCACGTGTACTTTGTGGGAATCGTGTTCCTGGTGATATACAACTTCGGCTCTGCGGTTCTGCGCGCAAAGGGCGACACGCGTCGGCCCCTGTATGCGCTGGCTGCCGCTGCATTCCTCAACATCGTGTTCGACTATGCGGCGGTCGCTGTGCTCGATATGGGCGTGTTCGGCATCGCTGTCGGTACAGTGGTTGCCGATGCCGTGTGCGCAGCCATCATCGTAGTGTTCCTGCTTACCGAAGAAGAGGATTACCGGCTGGTGCTGCGCGGCGCCCGCATCGTCAGCGCCGACCTTAAGACCATGGTGCACATCGGCTTCCCTGCGGCACTGCAGGGCGCGGTATTCGCCCTTTCCAACATCATCATCCAGGGCGAGATCAACATGTTCGGCTCCGACGCCACTGCCGGCTCCTCCGCTGCGATGAACTTCGAGTTCTACACGTACTTCTTCGTGAATGCCTTCAGCCAGGCGGCGGTTACCTTCATCGGGCAGAATTACGCTGCCCGCAACCTTGAGCGCTGCGACAAGGTGATGCGCTTCTGCATGGCCGCCGCCTTCGTTTCCACCTTGAGCCTGAGCTTGCTGTTCACGCTGGGCGGCGATTGGGGTTTGGCCATATTCACCACCGAGGCAGGGGCCCTGACGTATGGCTATAGCAGGCTGTGGCATGTGGAGCTGCTGGAGTTCATGCCCTGCTCGTATGAGGTAACGGCAAGCGGCATGCGCGGCATGGGCTGGTCGGTGCTTCCCACGGTGGTGGTCATCATCGGGTCGTGCCTGCTGCGTATCGTCTACGTGTTCACGCTGTATCCGCTCATCGCCTCGTTCGACAACCTGATGCTCATCTACCCGGTTACCTGGGTGGTTACCGGGTCAACGATGATCGCGCTGTTCTTCTACGTGCGCAAGCGCGCGTTCGCGAAGCAGGGGGTCTAGCGGCAGCGCCGCGGGTTGGCCGTTGTGCGCTCGGCAAGCCCGGCGAACATGGCTGGGCATGGCGCCAGCGAAGGTAAGATCCGGGCTGCTGGCTCGGGCGAGGAACCGGCCTCCCCTTAGTCCCGGCGTCCAGCTGCTCGTGGCTTCGCGCTCATCAGGGCGATGGACGTTATTACCAGCACGATTCCCAGAAGGGCAGCGGGGCTCAGCGCCTCGCCGAAGAATGCGACGCTTATGGCAGCGGTTGCCACCATCTCCACCGAGGCGATTACCGGTACCTTGCTGGTTTCGGTCATCTTCAGCACTCCCTTGTAGTACAGCAGGTAGGCCAAAGAGGTTGGCACCAGTGCCAGCAGGAATCCGTAGCCCAGAACCGGCAGGTTGAACGCTTGGGCATCTTGCCAGGGGCGAAACAGCGCCCCTATGGTGATGAAGGCGAACAGGAAGCTGTACGTGCTGATGACGTACGAGTTCGTGCCGCTGCCTGCCATTCGGC
>CAVDDI010000063.1:0-9356 GCA_963607675.1 bacterium
TTGATCGCTTGGTTATGCTGCTGGCTGGCAAGCAGTCCATCCGCGACGTCATTGCCTTCCCGAAGACAAGCTCTGCATCCGACCCGATGACGGGCGCGCCGAACGCGGTTACCGCAAAGCAGCTGAAGGAAGTTGCCCTGCGCACTCTTTAGTTTCAACGTTCTGCGAACGTCGAAGGCACGCATTAAACGTGATGACGCTGCGCGAGCCCCTGACGGCACAGTTGGCGGTCCAAGTAGGCTGGACGTACGAAGTACGCCTGGCGCCTGCTTTCCCGCCACCTGCACTCATCAGGGGCCCGCTTGCTGTTTTGCTTAACGATGGGAGTGGGGAGCTCTGCTAGGGCAGTTTGAACCCATTGGATCAGCGAAGCATCGTTTGCTTGAAGCCTAATCGCGGCGTTCTTTTTCTGCGGCTGCAGGTTGTTTCGGGATAAGATGGGAACGCGCCTAAGGTCATTTGGTCAAAGCGCAAGGCTGCGATTCGATTCGATAGGAGGCAATGCTGCATGGGCTTGTTGGCAAATGGTTGGCATCATTTTTGCGTGATCAACCACCATAAGGCCTTGGTACTGGGGCATTGCTTCAAGGTTGGGCTGTATCGCCAGGGCATCATGCACGACCTGTCCAAGTTCTCGTGGACGGAGTTCCGCGTCGGCGTTCACTATTTCCAGGGCGATAGGAGCCCCAATACCGCCGAGCGTTCCGAGCTGGGCTACTCAACGGCATGGCTTCATCACAAGGGCCGCAACCGTCATCATTACGAGTACTGGATCGACATGCGCGGAAACCGCGATGCGAACTTCGAGGGCAAGCCCATGCCCACCCGCTATGTGGTGGAGATGCTGTGCGACCGCATGGCCGCCAGCAAGGTGTACCAGGGAAGCGCTTACACCGATTCCAGCGCCTTGGAGTATTTTCGCTTGGAGCAGAGCTGCAAGGGTGAGATCCTGATGCACAACGATACCCGCATCCTGCTTGAGCGTATGCTTACTTGGGTTGCCGAGCAGGGCGAAGACGCTGCTCTTCGACGAATCCGCACCGAGATAGTGAAGCCCCGGTTCCGCATGCCGAACACGCCTCGGTTCTAGGTAGGGCTTCTGCTTTCCCGTGGCGGCTGGCTATCGCTATTCGCGGTCCCAAGTGCCGGTTTTGCCGCCTTCCTTGTGGACAAGGCGTACCGCATCGATCTCCATCCCGCGATCTATCGCCTTGCACATGTCGTAGACGGTAAGGCCCGCAACGCTCACCGCGGTAAGCGCCTCCATTTCAACCCCGGTTTTACCTACAAGCGAACAGGTTGCGGTGAGGTAGATGCCACAGCGCCCGTCTTCTCGCTCTTTAGCATGCTGGGGGCGGCATTTCACTTCTACTTTGGTAAGGGCCAGTGGATGGCAGAGGGGGATAAGGCTGCTGGTTTGCTTTGCGGCCATGATCCCTGCTATGCGCGCTGCCGCGAGCACATCGCCCTTCTTCGCGGTTCCCGATTCGATGACCTGTAGCGTTTCGGGCTGCATGGAAACGAATCCTTCGGCAATGGCGGTTCGCTTGGTTTCTGCTTTGGCGGAAACGTCTACCATGCGGGCATCGCCCTCGGCATCTATATGGGTCAGATTCGGCATATTGGCTCCTTCAGTGTGGGGTTGTGCGGGCTTGGTTCGCGAATCCGGGTCGCTGTGGTTGGGGTGCCCAGTAGTGTCAACGAAGGCGTCGGTGCGTGCTGTAGCGGCCATTGGCCTAGCGCTGTATCGCATGAAGCGGTTATCCGCCCACTTGGCTCATCATACGCTTCGTGCCGACTCGATGCTCGTGTCCGCTTGGCTTATGGGCTAGGGCGGCCTCGAACACTGCACGAACATCTTCGTTGGTGCCGCCACGCAGAGCAGCACGCAAGTCGTATTCCTGGTCACTGAACAGGCAAGGTTTTATCTTCCCGTCTGCGGTAAGGCGCAGTCGGTTGCATGATCCGCAGAAATGATTCGATATCGCCGAAATCACGCCGATGGTCCCTTTGGCGTGGGGGAGACGGTAGTAGCGCGCAGGCCCCCATCCAACCGGTTGCGAGTCTGATGCGGGTTCGAGCCCCCCAAGGCCTTCTTGCAGGGCTTTTTCGTTAATGGTTTCCAAGATCTCGGCTGCGGGAATCACATCCTCAATGCCCCAGTCGCATCCACCGCAATCCTCGTCATGGCCAACAGGCATGTACTCTATGAAGCGGACATGCAGCGGCTTATCAACTGTGAGCTTGGCGAACTCAAGGAGGTCTTGGTTCAGCCTGCGTACCACCACGGTGTTCAGCTTCACGGGTTCGAGACCTGCGTCCAAGGCCGCATGGATCCCCTGTAGCGCATCGTCGAGGTTCCCTCGACGGGTAATGGTTCGGTATTGCTCCTTATCGAGGGTGTCTAAGGATATGTTCACGCGGGAAAGCCCGGCGTTTTTCAGGTCCTGGGCCATAGAGGGCAGAAACGTTGCATTGGTGGTGAGTGCGATGCTCTCTATGCCGGGGATACGCGCGGTGCGCTCTACCAGTCCAACAAGGCCTTTGCGTACGGTTGGCTCGCCGCCGGTGAAGCGTATGTGCTTGATCCCCAAATCTGCGGCGCATTGGATGGCCCGCTCAAACTCCTCCAAGCGAAGGATGCTTTCATGGGGAAGCGAGACCACACCCTTCTCGGGCATGCAGTACACGCAGCGAAGGTTGCAACGATCGGTGAGCGAGATACGCAGATAGTCGATCCCGCGCCCGTATGCGTCCTTCATGTTGGCCTCCTTCTGCAGGGCGGTGTGTTGCCTTATCCGGCAGAATATTCCATTCTGCGGTCCTTGGAACCTCTTCTCCGTGTTTTTTCGGCATAAGGAGATAGGGGGTTGCTTGGCAGCGTTTTCCCTGTTGCTACTTGTTCACCAGGTAGATCTTTCCCTTAGGGATGCGGATATAGAGTTCTTCGCCTTTCACGGGCAGCTCTTCTTCGGGAACCTTCAGCTTGTCTACACGCCAGAACAGGTGCTGTTCCAGGTAGGCCATTTCATTCTCGGTTTGGTTGGCCACTTCGTCGGAGCCCTCTTCGCGGTCAAGGAATTCCAGCAGCACCGAGCGGTCGAAGCGCGAATCGCTGGTGCGTATAACTCGAACTCGGTACGTGTTGCTCCCCGGTGCTTCGGTGCGTTCCAGGAAGAAGGCCCTGATCCCCAGGCACTTAACATCTTCAGGGACGGTTGAATCGGTTTCCACCTTGATACCCCATGCAGGCAGGAACACGCTGTTCATGCCGGAGCGCGTTGCGGGCGTGCAGTTCTTGCAGCCGGAAAGCTTGATGCCTGCGGTGCTCTGCGGGTTGTTGACCAGCTCATTGCCGGTGCTTGCCTCCATTACGTGACCATGGTCTACCACGGCGATGCGGTCGCAGAAGCGCAGCGCCTCATCGATGTCGTGGCTTACGTACAGCACGGTTCCGTGGAATGCCTCGAACAGGCTTGAGAGGTTCTGCTCAAGGACGCCTTTCAGATGCGCATCGAGGGCGGAAAAGGGCTCATCGAGCATGAGGATGCCTGGCTTCGCCGCCAGCATGCGAGCCAAGGCAACGCGTTGCTGCTGTCCACCGGAAAGCTGACTGGGGTAACGCTCGCCGAAGCCTTCCAGGCCAAAACGCTTCAGCTCGGCGGCGACAAGGGTATCGCGTTCTTCACGGGGGGTGTCCTTGCTGATCCCGGCAGCCACGTTTTGCGCAACGGTAAGGTTGGGGAACAGCATGTAGTTCTGGAACAGCAGCGCGGTTTTACGTTCCTGCGGTGTAAGGTTCACGCTCGGTTTCTTGCCTGCCTCGCGCTCGAAGAACACCTTATCGTTTACGACGATATGCCCTTCATCAGGTGTTTCGATGCCGGCAATGCAGCGCATGGTAAGGCTCTTGCCGCATCCGGATTCACCCAAGAACCCCAAGGTCTCATCTTCTGCATCGATGTTCACGTCCAACGTGAAGGAGGGGAAGTGCTTCTTTATGTTTACCGAGAGGCTCATTATTTTGCTCCCTTACGATACTTGGTGGTTCGGCTGCTCCACAGGTTGATGAACAGGATAACCAGGAAGCTGAAGCCGATGACGATGGCGGTCCAGAACCAGGCAACGCCGTCGTTGCCGTTCATCCATTCGAAGTAGATTGCGATGGGGATGGTGCGGGTGATGCCCAGGTAGTTGCCAGCTAGGAACAGGGTGGCGCCGAATTCACCAAGGGCGCGTGCGAACGAAAGCACTGTGCCTGCAGCGATGGAACTCCACGAAAGCGGGAGCATGAGCTTCACGAAGATGCGTGCGTTGCTCCAGCCAAGGGTTCGGGCCGCGTCGAGCATGTTGGGGTCAAGGTTCTCGAAGGCACCCAGGGCGCTGCGGTACATCAGCGGGAAGGCTACTACCACGGCGGCGATAACGGTTGCCGGCCAGCTGAAGATAAGCGGGAATCCGATATCGATGAAGAAGCTGCCGAAAGCGGTGTTGCGTCCGCACAGATAAAGCAAGATGAAGCCGCATACGGTAGGAGGCAACACCATCGGGATGGTGAAGATGCTGTCGGCCACGTTCTTGGCCTTCTGCGATAGATGCAGGCACCAGTAGGCGGCCAGGAGGCCCAGCACGAAGATGATCACGATGGCAACGCCGGTGGTCTTGAGCGTTACCCACAAGGGGCTCCAGTCCAGTTCGGCAAGGAACTTGCCCATGGCGGCCAGTCCGCTGGCAGCCTCGTTCACGGTTACCTCATCGGCGGGAGCGAACTTCGCGAAATCGGCGAAGGTGGGCTTGAAGTAGTTGGTGTTGTCGCTGTCGGTGAGGTCTGAGCCGTCGGTTCCTATGACGCTTGCATAGACATTGGAGCCGATCTGCTGATCGAACTTGAAGGCTATGGTGCCCATGACGAAGGCGGAATCGCTGGTGAAGTGCCAGGTTTCTATGCGGGAAAGCGGCGTTGAGCCCGCAGCTTGCTTGTCATCGAGCGCAATCAGGTAGTTTTTGATAAGCGCCTGGTCGGATGTGCTGTCGATGTCAATGCCGAGCTTTTGGGCAAGTGCCAGGGGAATGTAGCAAACAGCGAATTTGTCGCCGGCAATCAGCTGCAAGGTGGTGCCGGTGTCCTGGTTTACCAGGTACGAGTACCCGTAATACGTTCCATCTATGGAGCGGTTAGAGCCCTTCTGGGCACGAGAGAAGTCGGTCGCGGCGAAAGCGGCGCCTTCCGATTTCGCGGTGGTTGCATCTTCCGATACGGCAACTTCAGAGCTTGCGTCGTCGGCAGGGCTTCCAGTGTTGTTGCCTTCGGCGCTAGCGGCCGAGCTTGTCTTCGGAGCCTGCGGGCTATCGACATCGCCGAGCGCGTCGTCGGCGAATGCCATGCAGGGCATAAGCCCCATTGCCAGTGTGATAGCCAGGGCTAGGCCGGCTGCGTATTGTCTCACATGCATTGGTTTGCCTAACTGATGAAGGTGCCGTATCGGAAAATGAGGAGATGGGCGCGTTTGCGCCCATCTCCTTAGGCTTGCGGTTATCGCAGATGGTCAACCTTGGCTTATGCGAGCTCGAAGCCCCACTTCTGCCAGATCTCCTGAGCCTTTTCGCTGTTCAGGCACCAGTCCAGGAATTCCTTGGTTGCGTCAACGTTCTTGCAGTCCTTGGTGATGGCGCCGGGGTACACAATGTTCTTGTGGGTATCGGCGGGAACGGTGCCGACGATCTCAACTCCGCCGAAGCGGTATACATCGGAGGTGTACACGAACGCGATGTCAACGTCGCCGGACTGGGCATGCTTGCACACGTTGCCGACGGAGGTGTCGGTAACAACCTTCAGGTCGGTGGAGTAGGTGCCGCCCTTGCCGGAGATCTCCTTGCCGGTCTTGCCTTCCTCGTCAGCGGCGGGGGTGTACACGCCGATGGTGGAAAGGGCCTGGGCTGCATAGTTGCCTGCGGGCACGGAGTCGTCGCCTACGCAGATGGAGTACTTGCCGCTCTGGATGTCCTCAAGGGCGACGTCGGAAAGGCCAGAGCCTTCCTTCGCTACCATCACCAGGTCGTTCTTGAACATGTCGGTGCGGGTGCTCTCGTCAACGTAGCCTTCCTTGACGGCAGTGTCCATGGAACCCTTGGAAGCAGAGATCAGCAAGTCGGCATAGGAGCCGGCGCCAAGCATCTCGTTCAGCTCGCCGGAAGCCTTGTACTGGGTGTCAGCGAAGGAGACGTTGTTGTGGCCGTCCTCGATGTAAGCCTGCTGGACTTCCTCCATTGCCTTGGAAAGGGAGTTGGCGGCGAACACCTGAAGTTGCACATCCTCCTTCTTCTCCTCCTGCTGGCAGCCGGTGAGGGCCACTGCCAAATATGCGCAGCAAGCCACTGCAGCGAACGCAGCCGCAGCCCTCTTCATTTTTGCGGTAACGAACATACGGATCCTTTCTCCTAATAAAAATTATCCTTCAGCGAGAATAAGTTGCTTTCAGCGCATTTGAAGTCGCGATTTGAGGTAAAAAAGGCTCAGTAGCGGGAATACGAGGTGAGTGGTATGCGCAGCGACGAGGTATCTGCCGACGTAAAAGTTTTCATCAAGTCGAAGTCCAGCCCCGGGCATACTCCTGGCCTGGGCTTGGGTGTGGTGAAACTGTGCGAGCGCGTGCAGCAGTTCGGCTCACTGAACAAGGCCGCCGCCGATATGGGCATGGCCTACAGCAAAGCATGGCGCATCATCAAGAACACCGAAGAAGGCCTTGGGCTCACCCTCTTCATCCGCCAGGGTGCCCGCGGCTCCCACCTAACCCCGGAAGCCGAAGCGCTCATCGCCCTGTACCGGCGCATAGAGCAGGAAACAACCGATTGCGCAAACCGTGTCCTGCACGAATCCCTCGAAGAGCTCATCGAAAACGGCATCATCTCCCGTTCGACGGTCCCCGTATTGGAAAAGAAGGCCACTCCAGAATTGATTGCCCAGGTCAGGGCCTTGGGTCTGTAGCCTTCGCTTTATCTGCCCTTAGCAGCATTGGCTTCAGCTGATGGTCTGGGGTTCCAGTTCGAACAGGTCATGCGCGTTGACGGGCTTCAATTTCAAGGCGCCGTTAGGGCAAGAGTCCTCGCAGAGGCCGCAGTTCACGCAATCCCCCGTGCGGAAGGTGTGGAACGATTCTGCGCTGCTGGCGGGTATGCCCATCACGGCGGGTTTCGCCGGTTGTCCATGGAACCGAAGCGCTCCGGTTGGGCAGAAGTAAGCGCATTTTCCGCACTTTTGGCATCTGGCCGTGTCGATGGCTGCCTGTGCGAAGAGCCGTGTTACCCAGACGCCGGAAGCGTTTTCCTCAATGCGGTACAGGTCGTCGAGAAGCAGGGTGTTCCTTGCGGGAACCCGGTGCCTCAGGCTGGAATCTTCTTCAGTTAGCATGCTGGCAAGACCCACCTGCTCCTTTCCCGCGCTTCGCGAGATAGCTCCTTCTGCCGCTTGGATAGCCAAGTCCTTGGCGCTCTCGGTGAGCTCATCAAGCGCCTGCCTTCTTTGTCCTGGGTTGGAGGAGGCGCTCTTTGGAGCTTCGCATGATTTCCGGGCGATATCGGCGGGAACGCCCCAGAAATCGAGCAGCTGCCTGCAGCGTGACACGGTTTCGCAGATGCCTGCATCGGCCCCGCCGTCTTGGCAGTTCGCGCAGTTGCCGTCCAACAAGGCAATCGCGCTGATCCCATGGCAGGCTGCATGTGCGATTGCCGCCTCGTCTAGCTGGGCCAAGCAGGAAACGTCGACGATCCGTTCGTCGTCTTTGCTGCCAAGCGATGCGCTACGGCAGCTGAACGCTATCTTCCGGCCCGATTGCGCGATGCGCCCCATTTGCTCTTCCAGGCTGGCCGAAGACGGTTCGTCGCAGGTGATGGCTTGGGTAGCGCAGGCAGATGCGCACGCTCCGCATCCAGTGCAGTGCTCGGGGTCGATGGAGATCTCGTTCTCGAACACGAGGATCGCCTCGTGGGGGCAAGCATCCATGCACGCCGTGCAGCGGGATGCACGGTTCCTCACGCAGGTGCACCACTGCGGGCTCACGTGAAGGCGGGGAAGGGAAAGCGCCTCTGCTGCATAGATCGCTGTGTCGATGGCGGGCACGGTGCTTTGGCCTTCTATCGGTATACCCGGTACAGAACTTCGGCTTGTGCCAGTTCTTGCGGTGTGTTCACGTTGGCGAAGGGGTCTATCATCCCGCGGCGTTGCCAGCCTTTGGCGCTGAAGGGGCGGCAATCGATGGCATCGATGAGGTCTTTCATGCGCTTCGAGCCGCTTTGCACGATTTGCTGCAGCGCTGGTTCGCAGGCGCCTTTTCGGTACACACCGGCAAACGGCTCCCAATGGCCATCGTTCAAGGGGACAACTGCGTCTGCCCCGGTGGCCTGAAGTGCCAGGGCCTCACGTGCAAGCAATTGGGTGGGGAAGGCTATCATGTCGCAGGCGACGACGCCCACAAGGTCGTTCGAGCTGTGATGCAGGGCGGTAAGCAGCCCGGGAAGCGCACCGCGCTCGGGCCCAACATCGGCAACCAGGCGAATGCCGGGGTGGAGGTCCTGCAGGTAGCGAAGCTTCTCCTTTTCGTTGGTGGTGATGATGAGCTCGTCGGCGAAGCCCGTTACCACATCGAGCATGTGCTCGATCAACGGACGCCCCAAGAATTCCGTGCGTGCCTTGGATTGCCCCATGCGCTTCGATTCGCCACCAGCCTGTATGGCGATGGTGAGGGGCGCTCGTGAGTAACGGCTCTGCACGAAGGTAGCGATTTGGTCTATGTCCTCGAATCCGAAAACAGGCACCTGCGCCGCTGCCGCCGCTTTCGCCATCAGCGGCATGTCGGTAACGAGCGCGGCGGGCAATTCCGGGTTCTCTGGGTTACGTCGGCGCCCTTCTTCGGCGGTGTGTTCGGGGGAAGTGGCCGCTTGGCGCGATCGAAGGCGTTCGAGCATGGCCTCTGCCGCGGCTTGGTCCTTGGGGTTGCCGTTGCGGAACAGCTCGATAGCGGGCAATCCCACCCCGCGGAACCCCTCTACAAGCACGAGGTTGTAGTTGGGCATGAGCTCAAGCGCCTGGAAGCAGTCGAGCTCTGAGTCGAGGTTCTGGGTAAGCGCCATGCGGGTGCTTGAAAGGACGCATGTGCTGGTTGCGCCGGCTTGGCGATGACGCCAGGAGTCTTTGCCGGGTACGTCGATCTCGAAGTTGGGATGGCCATGGTGCTTTAGCGTTGCTATGCGCAGGCCGCGTTGGCAAAGGCAGGCGATCACCTTTTCCAGCAAGGTGGTTTTCCCTGAGTTCTGCCTACCCACGAACAGCACGGCGGGGCTTGGCCGACGCGGTGTATGTT
>CAVDDI010000064.1:0-8978 GCA_963607675.1 bacterium
ACCCACTGGCTGCCGCGCATCATAGCCTCGTTCCAATCGGAATATCCCGGCATCCGCTACGAGCTGTTCTTGGGCGATTACGCCCAGCTCAAAGAGGCGCTTGGCTCGGGCCGCATAGACTGCGCGTTCACACGTCTGCCCGTTGAAGGGCCGTTCGACTGCCTGCCCCTGCAGCAAGACGAGCTTATGGCCGTACTGCCTGAGGCCCACCCGTTGGCAGGCAAAAAGGCCGTAAGCCCCGAGCTTCTTGCCGCCGAGCCTTTCATACAGCTGAAGCGCGGCAGCAACGACGAGGTAGCCGAGGTGCTGCAGGCATGCAAGAACAAGCCTGAGCCGCATTTCACCACCTGGGACGATTACGCCGTGATGAGCATGGTGGAAGCCGGGCTGGGCGTCAGCGTGCTGCCGAGCTTAGTGCTGCGGCGCACGCCCTATCGCATCGCCATACGGCCGCTTTCCCCGCGCTTCTTCCGCACCTTAGGGTTCGTCACCCGCAAAACCGCCGTCACCCCCCTAGCCGTGCAAAGGCTCATGGAGCACCTGGACAAGCGCAAAGGATCCTAGCGAAGCCCGAAAACACGACTGCCGTAACCATTGCCCGAAAGACGCCAGGTCTAGCATTTTATGCGGTATTCTTTGGTTGACCTGCATTATTGTTAAGCTGTACCACCATAAGAAGGAGACAGATATGTCCAAGGAAACCTATTCGAACTGGCTGTAGAACTGCAAGCGCGATCCCTTGTTTTGGCTATGGCTGCTTTCGCTTGCAAGCCCCGCGGTTACCGCCGTGCTCGACCTGGCAGAGGTCATCGATCGCGATGCTGCCCCCTACTCGATGGTCAACCACGTCTCGTGGATCGTGTTCGGCGTGATCCTTATCCTTATCGCAGTCCGAAACAAGGACCTGGGGGAAGATAAGCCGATGAGCACCGGCCTTCGCATCTTCTGCGCCGTATTGGGCATCTTCGTTGCAGGAGTCGCCCTGGTGCTTGGGCTGCTTCCCGGCCTCGGCGCTTAAAGCACGGCTTCCCAGCCCAAGGCAATGCGCCTACCGGCCTAAGGACACATGCCCCGAAAGCGCACCCGCTGGCCACAAGGCACTTCATATAAACCGCTCACTTCCCCATAATGTGAATATGGCTGTACGCCCTACCGACCGCATCTGCGGCAAGGGGCACAGGGAAGGAAGTGAACACCATGAAAGCAACAAGGAAGATCGTTGTGGCTCTGGCATGTGCGCTGGCATTGTGCTTTGCGCTGGCTGGATGCGATTCCGGTACCGACCAGTACAAGAAGAACTTCCAGGGAACCTGGGAACTCTCCGGCCTGACGGAAGGCAGCACCACCTACGGCGAAAGCGACCTTTCCATGTTGAAGGATTGGGGCATGGAGGTGTCGCTCACCTTGAACGACGATGGGTCCATGTCGTTTGGCTACTTCGGCGAAAACGCCGAAGGCACTTGGGAGCCGAAAGACGCCAACACCGTGACGCTCGAGATTCAAGGCAGTTCCACGGATGGGAAACTCAGCGATGGAGTGCTCTCCTTTGAGGTAGAAGGTGCTTCCATGCAGTTCAAGAAATCCAGCGAATAGGGAATGCCGGGAAAGCTATAGCCGAAGCCTACGTGGCATGCCCGCACAAGTCTATCTCACCGCGGGGGCGAACCAACGCAGACCCAGCCGTGCGTCCTCCTGGTTTCGCAGGCGAATCGGCACAAGGGAGCATGACCAAGGCAGCGCGCTCATCGGACTGCACGCAGTCAGGCCGAAGGCACTCCCTCCCCTATACTGGAACCCACCGAACCGGGAGGAATCATGGGGAGCCAGAAGCGGCATACGCGCAGCGCCTCGAAGCGGCACATCCTTGTTGTTGCCGCCGGCATTGCCGTGGGCGCGTTCGCCCTGCTGGTGTGCATGGAGCTTTTCCTGCCCAGCAAACCGCCCGCCCTTTCCGATTTCAGGCTCGACGCACCAAGCACCACCGGATTCATGGTGCTGCTTGCGCCCGCCCTTGCCGGCTGGGCGTTTTCCCTCAACGTGAGATGCCCCGATGCCGCCATCCGCAACCAGCTTATAGCCATAGCCGCACTCCTTATGCTCTGGATGCTCGACGTTGTAGTGAAATACCCCCTTAGGAACGACCTTGCGGTTTCCCTTTGCTGGTACCTCTACTACGTGCCTATGCTCTTCATCCCTGTGCTGTGCCTTTCCTGCGCCCTTCGTGCTGCAGCCCTCGACGGAACGAAAGCCGGGAAGGCCATGCTGCGGGCGGCGTTTACCGGCAGCTTGCTGCTGGTAATGCTCGTGCTTACCAACAATCTCCACCATGGCGTGTTCGTCTTCAGCTTCGACGACCCTGGCTGGCAGGGAAACTACCTTTATTCCTGGGGCTACTGGCTGGTGGTATGTTGGATCGTGCTGCAGTACGGGGCTTTTTTCGCCCTGCTGTTCCGTGCCGCCCGCAAGCAGCTGCGTCCTTCATTTGCTCCCTTGGGCACCATTGCCGGCATAGCCGCTGCCTACAGCCTGCTGTACGGCTTGCGCAGCGCGCATATCTTCACCACCAACCTGGCGCTTACCTACACGGTTCTCATAGTGGTTGCCATCGAAGTAGCCCTTGCTTCGGGCATCCTCCCCTCCTACACGTGGTACCGCGAAGTATTCTATAAGCTGCCCTTTGATTTGAAGCTGATCGCCCGGTCGGGAGATGTTGCCTACTCAACCGCCCAGTCCAGCCCACTTAGTTCCGAAGCGGCCGAAAAGGTTGCCAGTTCGGGAAAGATCAACTCTGCACCTGCCGACTTCCGCACCCCCAACAACCCAAACATCCTGTACCGCACGTATCCCATCAGCGGCGGAACCGCTCTTCTTTCGCTGGACGCAAGCGCCATCGACGCCAGGCGTGTCGTACTTGAGCAGCGCCGAACCGATCTTGCCCGTACTGCGCAGTTTCTGAAGCGCAGCACCGAGGTTCGCCGGGCGCTGGCTAAACGGGAAGCAGAGCGTGAGCTGTTCGAGCAGGTGCACACCTCCCTTTCCCTGAAAACCAACGAGATCAACCGCATAATCGAAGACCTCCCTGAAGACAGCTCTGCCGAAAGCCAGGATCTTAGGCGTAAGGGTCTTATCCGGGTGAAATTCCTGGTTGCCTACTGCAAGCGCAAAGGAAGCCTTGTTGTAGCACAGCGCGAGGGAACATCCTTTACCCAAGCGCAAGTAGAGCTCATATTCGCAGAAGCGGCAACCGATTTCCGCTCTATGGGCATTGAATGCGCAGCGCTGTTTCGCATCGATGAACCCCTTTCGCCCACCATGATGGCGCAGCTCTACGATTGCGCATACGATTTCGCCTCGTTGGCCTTCGAGGCAAACGGCCCGACCCTGCTGATGTTTGCCGAAAGCAACCATGGGCACGCCCTTACGGTCCGCATCGTGCTTCAGTGCGCTAACTGCCAAACACTGCGCCCAGCACTTCATTCCCTAGACCGAAAGCTTACCCGATCAGGCATCGACCACAGCTGTCTTGCAGAACAAGATGAGCTCTCCATCAAGATGGAGCTGGAGGATGGCGATCAATGAGCCATCTCTTCAACATAAAGGCACCCGTGCTCATCGCGTTGGTCATCCTGCTCTTCCTGCTGATGGCAGGGCAGACGGTGCACACCCTGTTCATCGCCACAAGGAAGGAACGGCAAATCCCTCGCGGAGCGGTGCTATATGAGACCCTCCTGGTTGCCCATTTGCTCATTGCCTGCTCTGCGGTTTGCTCCGCCTATGCCAACCACGGAGCGCTCCTGTTTAGGCTGAAGGCCCTATCCCTGCCCATCGAGCCGTTGATGTGGGTAAACGTCGCTGCACTTATACTTGGTGCACTGCTATCGTTCACCAACAAACAAGCTATCATGGCTCCTGAGCTTGCCGTTCTTGCAGCCTGCACCCCACCGATCATCGAAGCGGCGGGGCCGTGCAGCTGGCTTATCGCCCTTGCCGATGCCTCATTCTTCCTGTTCCGTGTAACAGCTGCCCTGGCCATGGACAAAAAGCATCTAGCTTCCGCCATCACCCAGCTTTCCGTTGGCGAAGCAGTGAAGAAGCTGCCCGAAGGCGTCCTGTGCATAAACCGCAAGGGCGCCATTGTGCTTATGAACGAAAGCATGCGCTCTTGCCTGCAATCCCTTGGCCTGGGCACAAGCCTTGCGGAAGGATCGCTAGTGTGGCCAGGGCTGGAAAAACGAGCCGCGGAAACCATCAGCTCCCGCAATGCGCTTTTGCCCGAGGGAATACGCCTTGCAGTTTCCCCAGATGAAACCAGGTTCTTCTCCCACGATGAAGTAACCCTGCGCGGCGCTACCTGCGAACGCATAATCGCTATCGACATTACGGTAGAGGAAAGCCTGAACGAAAGCCTGAACCGCGCCAACGCCGAATTCGAAGAAACGAATCGTCAATTGGAGCAAGCGCTAACCGAGCTTGAGCAAGCGGCGCAGACGGAAGCATCGTTCGCCATGAAGACGCGCATCCACGACTCCATCGGCCAGCGCATGACCATCCTGCACCACTACCTGGAATCCAACCCCGAAAAACCCCAAGCAGCCCGCGACATCGCTCAATTGATGCGCAACATCACCGACGACCTTGCCCGCACTGCCCCAGAAGGCGAAGACGAGCTTTCTGCTCTGGCATCCGCCTTCGCGCTGGCCGGCACAGACATCCGCATAGAAGGAACCTTGCCCGAAAAACCCGCCGAGGCCTCTATCATCGTTGGCATAATCCGAGAGGCAGCAACCAATGCCCTGAAGCACGGCCATGCCAAAACCGTATCGGTGCGCATCGAGCACGACGGCGCGGAAACACGGCTTTCCGTCTCCGATGACGGAGCGGGCATCAGTGGCCCCCTTGTCGAAGGCTGCGGTCTACCGCAGATGCGCAGTGCTGCAGAAGCGCTCGGCGGCAGCTTTTCCGTCTGCACAGCAGCGCCTTTCACTATATCGGCAGTTATCCCACACCCTGGAGGCCCATCATGATCAACATCGTCATCGTTGAAGACCAGGCAATCTTGCGCGAATCGCTTTCCTGTGCCCTGAACCTGCAAGACGACATGCAGGTTGTCTGCGCACTCGCCGATGCAACCGAAGCGCTCGCTGCCGTCATCGACAAGAAAGCAGACCTGGCACTCTTGGATGTGTGCGCCCAAAACGGGTCGAGCGGCATCGCCGCAGCCAAGCGTATCCGCGAAGATGCGCCCCACACCAAGATCGTCATCATGACGGGCATGCCCGAAATCACCTTCATCGAACAGGCGAAGGCCGCCGGTGCCGACAGCTTCGTGTACAAGAATGTGGGAACCGAAGAGCTGCTGAGCATAATCCGCTCTACCGCAAACGGCTACTCAACCTTTCCCAACACGAAACAGAGCATGCTATCGGGGGCTTCCGCGCTCAACGAAACGGAGATCGCTATATTGCGCCTGGTCTGCGAAGCGAAGACGCGCAAGGAAATTGCGGCAGAGCTGTATCTGAGCGAGGGCACTGTGAAGCGTCACATATCCGAGATCCTGGCCAAGACAGGCTACGACAGCATCCTGCGCCTTGCCGTGCACGCGGTTTCGCAGGGGCTCATCGTTCCCGGAATGGAAAAGCAGTCCGATCGGCAAGCTTAGCTGAAAAGCTGCACCTCTTCCGCCCATCGCCTTCAAGCACGACGACACATGCAAGCCGCACAAGCCTCGTGCCCCTAGCGCGGCAAGCGCTCGCCCATAAACCCGTAAACCCCCTCACGCATGCCCATGCGCACTTCTATTTGGGACATATGGCTCAAATATGCCCCTTCGTTGGGCCGCAGGTCGCTTAAAGCATAAGCAGCTTCTTCCTATCATGGCATCACAGCCATAAGCAGCGATTGCCGCAATTGTGGCAAGGAAGTCTATGAGAGGGTGTGGTTGAAATGAAAAGCGTAGGGAAACTGATCGCGGTGGTGGCATGCGCGCTGGCATTGTGCTTTGCGCTGGTTGGATGCGATTCCGACACCGACCAGTACAAGAAGAACTTCCAGGGAGACTGGGAGCTTTCCGGTCTGACCGAAGGCGACACCACCTATGGCGAAAGCGATCTTTCTATGCTCAAGGCCTGGGGCATGAGCGTGTCGCTTTCCATGAACGAGGACGGCACCATGACGTTCGATTACTTCGGAGAGAATGTCGAGGGCAATTGGGAACCGAAGGATGCCAATACCGTGACGCTCAAGATACTGGGTGATTCTGCTGACGGGAAACTAAGCGATGGAGTGCTTTCCATCGAAGTAGACGGCGCATCCATGCAGTTCAAGAAAGCAGAGTCGTAGGAGGTACCGGCAATGAAGACGAAGATTCTGGGCGTAGCCGCATGCGCGTTGGCGCTTTGCTTCGCGCTGGTGGGCTGCGCACAAAAAACCACCGACTTCACATGGTACCAGGCGGCAATGCCCGATGGCTATGAGATTGATGGTTATTTCGGCGACAACGCAGCTAAAGCGCGGTTCCTGGGTGAAGACGGAAAAAAGGAAATCCAAGTTGAATGGAACGGCGTGAAGGATGCGCAGGGCATCTGCGATGCGTTCCTGGAATGGGAGGGGTCTGACGCCGAGCAGCTGGACGATATGAAACTGGGCAACTACACCTGGAAGGTGACCAAGTACACAAGCTCCAGCTTCTCGAGGATCCAGTTCTGCACCGACCTGCCGAATGGCCTGGTGGGTATCGTGGACACCAGGGGATTCACCGAAGCCGACGATAAAACCCTGCAAGACTTCGTAAAGTCGGTTAAGTTCGTCGATGACTTGAAGGATTCCTACGAAAAGGCGAAGGAGATCAGCATAGGCGACCTGAAGGGCTAAGCCAACCAAGGCACAAGCGACGGCGCTACCCCAGGGTGGCGCCGTCGCAGCTTGTTACGTCCAAGTCGGCACCGTAGAACGCCTCGATAGCACGGGTGGCAAGCAACACATCGCGGGAACCAGCCGTCTCGTAGGCAGAGTGCATGGCAAGCTGCGCACAGCCCACATCAACCCCATGGATGCTCGCCTGCATGTTGGAAAGGTTGCCCAAGGTGGAACCGCCTGCCATGTCGCTTCGGTTCGCGAACCTCTGGAAGGGAACGCCGGCGTTGTTGCATATGGCGCTGAACACCGCACGGCTGAACGCATCGGTGCAGTACTTCTGGTTGGCCGCCTCCTTCACCACGATGCCCTGGTTCAGGAACGCACGGTTGCCCTCGTCGCATTTCTCGGGGTGGTTGGGATGTACCGCGTGGGCGTTGTCGCAGCTCACCAGCATCGATGCCGCAAGGGCGCGACGATACATCTCGTCGCTGCCGCCCAAGGCCGCATTCAAGCGCTGCAAGGTATCGGGCAGGAACGTGGAAAGCGCGCCTTGCATGGTGTTCGAACCAACTTCCTCGTTGTCGAAGCAGCAGTACACCGAAACGCTCCCCTGGTTGCTTGAGCGCAAGAAAGCCTCGAGTGAGGCATAGGCGCACATCAGGTCATCAAGCTTGGGGGCGGATACGAACTCGCTTTCGGCGCCCCAGATCATTGGCTCCTGCCGGTTAACCAGGTACACATCACGCCCCAATATCTGCCGCGGATCCACCCCAAGCTCGCCTGCCAGCAATCCATCGAATTCGCCGGAAGTGACCGCTCCCGCAGAGAGCAGCGGGCACAGGTCTACCTTGCGGTTCGGCGCAAAACCGCTGTTCACGCTATGGTCCATGTGGATAGCCAAGCTGGGAATGATCGCGATGGGATCCTCAAGCGAGACCAGCTTGCTTTCGATGCGGTTCTCGGTTTCAACCATGACGCGGCCGGCGACCGATAGCGGCCGGTCGAACCAGGTGTAATCGATCATGCCGCCGTATGCTTCCACGTTCAATCGGGCATAGGCTCCCGGCCCCTCGAGCGCTGGGTTCGCCTTCACCTTGAAGGTAGGAGAATCGGAGTGGGAGGCGGCAATCTGGAAATGGCAGCAGGCCGGGCGAACATCGCTTCCCACCTTGAACGCGATGATGCTGGAGCTGTTGCGCACGGTGTAGTATGACCCACCGGGCCCGCATTCCCAGGGACGCACTTCGGGCAGGTACACGAATCCCGCCTCGTCCAAACGCAAACGGATGGAGCGCACCGTGTGGAACATGCTGGGGCTTTCTTCGACGAACCCAAACAAGCCTTCCGCCGCCGAACGCTCCTCGTAGGTAAGCCCATCAACCATCGAAGCAGCCATAGCCGTGCTCCTTCCCTGCGCCACTGTGCAAAAACTGCTTAACCCAGTCTAGCAGGTACAAGGGAAGCGAAGCCTGCGTCAGATTGCGCCTGGGCCTCCCGCGCCATGCCGCCGACAAGCGTCAATTCAGGCAACCTCTACCGGTGCCTTTTCGGACAAAAAGAAAACCCGTGCCGCAAGGGCACGGGCCATAGCCTAGAACCAGCCAGTATAGGTTTTCTGCACCACGGCGCCGGCAACCCAGTTCGCCAAGGTGATGAAGTCGAACACCGGCAATCCCGTTGCCTTCTGGATGGCAGCGGCATACGGGGGAAGATCGCTGCATTCCAAAAGGATGGCCTTCACCTCGGGATGCTCGGAGCACAGCCCCCGTGCCAAGGTGCACAGGTCGTCGGTGAGCTTGCCGTTGTCCAGTTCATGGTAGCCCCAGCGGATGGGCGCGAAGCTTTCAAGGCTGCCCACGTTCTGCACCACCAAACGGCTCATGTCCGAGCCCACGTTAGCCAGCAGCGCATCGTTCAGGCTGGAGCCATCCGCGCAGAACACAGCGATGGCGCCCTCTTGGGCAAACCCCGCCTTGATAACGGGAAGCTGGCACAGGCTGCTCATGAACACGGGCACGTCCACTGCGGCGGCAACGTCGCGTTGGAAATGCGCGAAGTACCCGCAGGCACCGATGATGGCGCGCACGCCCCGTGCTTCCAGCTTGCGCGCAGCTTCCACCACC
>CAVDDI010000065.1:0-8918 GCA_963607675.1 bacterium
GGCCAGACGGGCTATAACTACTGCTCAGGTTCGGTTCGAGAACGTGAGCATAGACCTGATGTGCGGGCTCCCTGGTCAGACCGAAGAACGGTTCCGTCGTGATTTGGAGCTGGCTATTGACCTGGGCGTCAAACATGTCAGCGTGTATCCGCTCATGGTGGAAGAGGGAACGCCGTTGGATGCGCTTGTGGGGTCCGGGCGCGTTTCCATCGATGAAGATGCGGGAGCCGACATGATGCTGGTGGCGGCAGAAGTGCTCCAAGATGCCGGCATGCGCCGCTACGAGGTTGCCAGCTACGCCTATCCGGGGTTCGAGTCGCGGCACAACACTGCCTATTGGACGGCGAGACCCTACCTTGGCCTTGGCGATGGTGCGGTTTCCATGCGTCAGGACCAGCTTGAGCGGCAGCGGATCGAACACGGACAGGTAGTTGAGGCGCTTGACCCTTTCCAGATGGCCGCAGAAGACCTCATGCTTCGGATGCGCATGAGCGATGGGGTCCCTTTCGAGCTCTTGGAAACGTGCGCGATCCTCTTGCCCGAAGCCCCTTCGGTGTTTCGGCGTCTTGCGGCCGAAGGCTATGTGGAGGTGCATGATGGGTCTTGGGTTCCCACCGAAAAGGGTTGGCTGTTCGGAAACCATCTGTTCGGTGAGCTCTACGCGTTGGCGCCTTAGCCCGACCCGCCATTACTGACTAGGAAGATGTCTTGCGCGTAACGGATTAGCACTCTTGAAGCCTCGCTGCTAAAATGCTCTCTGGGAAACAGACCAGTGGAACCTGTTCATCGAAGGAGGTATGCGATGCTGTCCGATCGGCGCCAATTGATATTACGGGCTCTGATCGAGGAGTACATCGCATGTGCAATGCCGGTTGGCTCCCGGGCCCTGGTTGAGCGCTACAACCTCGGCGTCAGTTCGGCCACCGTCCGCAACGAGCTGTCGTTTCTGGAGGAAATGGGCTATCTTGCCCAACCCCATACTTCGGCGGGGCGTGTTCCCACCGATTTCGGTTACCGCGCTTTCGTGGATGACCTTCTTTCCAGGGACGATTTCGCTGCAGACGATTCCCTTATCGAGGAACTGCGCTGCGCGGCCGGTGATTTGGACGATCTTCTTGACCGTACCTCGGCGGCGCTTTCCCGGTTCACCGATTGCATGACGCTCTTGGTGCCTCCTCGTTCCCTTTCCCTTGACATCCACCTGGTGAACCTCGTGCTTCTTTCCCCGCAGCGCCTCGTGGCCGTCGTGGTAACCGAAGACGGGCAGGTGCTTAACCGCCAGATAGAGCTTCCGTGTGAATACAGGGAAAGCCAGGTCCTGCGAACGCAGGAGCTGCTGAATCGGCTTCTTTCCGGTCGTAGCATCTCTGCGGTTTCCCAAAGCCTCCCCTTCGATATCGAAGAGATCCACGACGGCTTGTTTCGCCTGGTTGTGAGCGAGATATTCGCTTGCCTGAAGGACCAGGGCGCAGTGAAGGGGCATCCGTTGGGCATGTCCCATCTGCTGGGGAAGCCCGAGTTCAGCGATTCCTCATGCTTGATGCCGGTGCTAGAAGAGCTTGAAGGTGATACCATGCTTCTTCGCGTGTTCGAAGAGGCAATGAGCCAAGATGCACCGGTTGTGCACATCGGCCATGAAAACGATTCGGAAGCCCTGAGCAGCGTGTCCCTGATCGCCAACCGCTTCGGTGGCAAGGAGCACAGCGGGCTTATCCTTATCGTCGGCCCCACGCGTATGGATTACTCACAGGTGCTCAAAGCGGTGCGCGCTGCTCGGAGCATCTTGAAAGACAGATAAAGTACCGAAAGCGAGATTATCACCCCCATGGCAAATGATTTGTACGAGGTACTCGGTGTAGACAAGAGCGCTAGCGATGACGACATCAAGAAAGCGTTCCGCAAGAAGGCCCGCAAGCTCCATCCCGATGTGAACAAGGATCCTGATGCGGAAGACCGATTCAAGGAGCTCAACGAGGCCTACGATGTGCTGAGCGATCCAGCCAAACGCGCCCAGTACGACCGTTTCGGCACCATCCCCGGAGCAGCGGGCGGCGCAGGCGGCCCCCAGTACGTCGACCTGGAAGATATCCTTGGCGGTTTCGGCGGCATGGGCGATATCTTCAGCTCCTTCTTCGGTGGCAACGGCGGTAGCGCAAACGTGCGCAAAGAGGGCCGTGACATGGGCGTTGGCGTGCGCATCACGCTGGAAGAGGCGGCAAGCGGCCTTAAGAAGGAAATCGTCTATGATCGCCTTGCTCCTTGCCCCGACTGCGAGGGAACCGGCCTTGGCGAAGACGGCAAAGAGGTTACATGCCCCGACTGCAACGGCCAGGGCAGGGTGGTTACCGTCCAGCAGACGTTCTTGGGCGCCATGCAGTCTGCGTCTACCTGCTCTCGCTGCTCTGGTTCCGGCAAGATCATTGAAAATCCCTGCAGCGAGTGCGATGGGCAGGGCAGGGTGCCTGATCGTCAGCGCGTTTCCGTCGACATCCCCGTCGGTATCCGCGATGGCCAGCAGCTTCGCCTCACCGGCTACGGTGAAGCCGGTGTCCGCGGGGCCAAGCCCGGCAACCTCACCGTTACCATCCGCGTTGAGGTCCATGAGTTCTTCGAGCGCGATGGGGATGATCTGCACTGCTCTGCCGCCATCGGCATGGTTCAGGCTGCCCTTGGCTCCACGATCGAGCTCGACGGCATCTTCGAAGGCGAGAAGGTTCAGGTCAACATTCCCGAAGGATGCCAGTATGGCCAGGTGGTACGCGTGAAGGGCTTCGGTATGCCCCGATTCCGCAGCGATGCCCGCGGCGATATGTTCGTCCATGTCGAGGTCAAGATCCCTACCCGCATCTCGAAGGGGGAGCGTGCCATCCTTGAGCGTTTGGCAGACGAGATGGGCGAAAACGTCTCCGAGCAGCGAAGCCCCCTGCAAAAGCTCCGCGATGCCTTCAACAACTAGCGTTCGGCCCTGAATATGTCATTGCCCCATTTCTTCCTGGAAGGCCAGGAGCTTTCCCAGGAGACAGAACGCGATTTCGAGCTTCGGGTTTCCTCAGACGACGCCAAGCATGCAAGGGCCCTGCGCCTTCAGCCCGGGGAGCACATCGCTGTGGTTGATGCCTCTTCCGATTACTTCGAGTGCGAGGTTGCGTCCTTTGATGCGGGGGTGCTTCGGGTTTCCATTGCCCAGCGCCTAGACGCGCCGAAACGGCCCCGTGTCACCCTTGTCCAGGGCCTGGCCAAAGGTGACAAGATGGACTCCATCGTCCGACATGCCACAGAGGTCGGCATCGCATCGTTCGTTCCCTTGATATGCGATCGCAGCGTTGTCAAGCTCGATGGCAAGAAGGCGGCTGCGCGCCGGTCGCGCTGGGCGGCCATCGCCAAAAGCGCCTCCATGCAGAGCGGCAGGCCCAACATGCCAGAGGTTGCCTTGCCCATGAGCGTTTCCCAGGCTGCTGCCCTGGTGGAAGACGCCACGGCGGTGCTCGTGTGTTGGGAAGAGGCGGCGCTCGGATCCACTATCCGGTTGGCTGTTGATGAATTGCTGGCTGTCGGCGGATCGGCTCCAGCAGATGCCCATATCGCAGTTGTCGTCGGCCCGGAAGGCGGGTTGTCCTGCGGCGAGGTGGATACGTTCCTTTCCCATTGCCGCAATGCCCGTGCGGTCAGCTTGGGCTCTTCCATTCTGCGTACTGAAACCGCCGGCATCGTTGCTCCGGCACTTGTGCTGTACGAGTTGGAGGCTCGTCGGTGAATGTCAGCGTTGTGAACCTTGGCTGCAAGGTCAATCGGGTCGAATCCGATACCATAGCCCTCTCGTATCAGGGCAAGGGCGACACCCTTTGCGCTCTTGAGGATGCGGATATCGTTGTGGTGAATACCTGTACCGTCACTGAAGAGGCTGACAAGAAAACACGCAAGACCATACGGCGCGTGCTGCGCTCGAACCCTTCGGCGAAGGTCTTGGTTACCGGCTGCGCCGCCTCGATCGATCCAGCGTTCTTCGAGCAGCTCGATGCCCGCATTTGCGTGGTTGACAAGGTGGATCTGTTGGACGAAGGGGAGTCGGCACTTGCGGCAAGGGCCGAAACGCTGGTTCGCGTCGGCGAGTGTTTCCCATCGCGCGTTTCCCTTAAGGTGCAGGACGGCTGCAATCATTCGTGCACCTACTGCATCGTCCATGTTGCACGGGGCAGGGCCTGGTCGAAGCCCGCCGATGACGTTCTCCGTGAAGCGGTGGCCCTTGCCGATGCGGGGGCAAAGGAGCTGGTGCTCACCGGCATAGACCTTGGATCCTATTGCCGTGGCTGCGGCGATTCCCGCTTGCGTCTGGGTGGGCTTGTGGCCCGCGCCCTGGGCGCGCTTGATGACTCGGGCCACCCCGATGTGCGCTTGCGCATCGGCTCGGTAGAGCCCTGTTCCCTCGACTCGGGCTTCCTCGATGTCCTTGCCGCTTCGAATGGCCGGGTGTGCCGCCACTTGCACTTGCCCCTCCAATCCGGTTCATCCAAGGTGCTCCAGCAGATGAATCGCCCCTATTCCGCTGAACGTTTCCTGGATATCGCCGCGGACCTCAAGCGCCGTGTGCCCGGTATATCCCTTACCACGGACATTATCGTAGGTTTCCCCGGGGAAACCGAATGGGATTTCGAGCAGACCTGCCGATTGGCGCGAGAGGTCGGGTTCTCCAAGATACATGTGTTCCGCTATTCCCGAAGGAGGGGCACTCCAGCCGCCGAGCGAGACGACCAGGTTGCTTCCCGGATAAAGGAAGAGCGTTCCCATCGCTTGAGTGCTTTAGGGGATGAGCTGCGCCTTCGTTATGCCAGAAACCAGCTTGGGCGCTTGGAGCGGATCGCGGTAGAGCAGGATGGCATGGGGATGACGGAATCGTATTTCCGCGTTCGCGTCCCCGAGGTGGTCGCTCCAGGCTCTCTGGTTGAGCGGGAGCTTGTCGATCTGGATGAATCGAGCATGGTCTTCTTGACCTGATGACCGTGAGATTCGCGGTATCATGCTCCTATGAACGAAAAGCAGAACACCTCACTTGTCATCCCGGACTCGGTAGCTCCAGCCGCCCTGCTGGGCCCGCAAGACGAGTTCCTCCATCTTATATCCGACAGCTTCGACGCCAGCATCACGCTGCGCGGAAACACGCTTACGATCCAAGGCGACGCCCTGACGCTCCAATCGCTCACCACCTTGTTCCTTGGGCTCATCAAGTGCTTGGAGGCGGGGGATGAGATTTCCCGCGACGACGTGAAGCGCTCGATCAGCCTGTCGAAGACCGGCGAATTGGCCCCGTCGGCCATGAAAGGCGACGTCATCGTGACTCATCGGGGCAGAGCCGTGAGGCCGAAGACACCCACGCAGAAGCGCTATGTTGACGCTATCCGCCGCAACGTGATCACCTTCGGTATCGGGCCGGCCGGCACCGGCAAAACCTACCTTGCCATGGCAATGGCGGTGAAGGCGCTCGAAGACAAGCAGGTCAGCCGAATCGTGCTTACGCGCCCCGTTGTTGAGGCCGGTGAGAACCTGGGCTTTCTCCCCGGTTCGCTCACCGAGAAGATAGATCCCTACATCCGCCCGCTCTACGATGCCCTCTTCGAGCTGATGGACGGCGCCAGGGCCAACAAGTTCTTGCAAGATGGAACCATCGAGATCGCTCCTCTGGCCTTCATGCGCGGCAGAACCTTGAACGATGCCTTCGTGGTTTTGGACGAGGCTCAGAACACCACGCCCCGCCAGATGAAGATGTTCCTTACCCGTTTGGGCATGGGATCCAAGATGGTGGTTACCGGCGATATCACCCAGGCCGACCTTCCCAAAGGGATCTCTGGGCTCAAAACTGTGCGTCAGGTGCTGGATGGGTTGGAAGACATCTCCTTCTGCGAATTCAAGAACACCGATGTGGTTCGGCATTCGCTGGTTGCCAAGATAGTGGCCGCCTATGCCCGCGCCGAGGAAATGAACCTTCGTCTGTAGCCTCGATGAGGAGGATCTGAACATGGAAGTCAATGTGCTTGTGGAGCATGGGAAGGAACATGTCGAGGGCATAGACCTTGACGGCCTAGCGAAATTCGTGATGGGGGAGATGGGGCTTCCTGAATCCACCGATGTTTCCATCAGCTTCGTCACGAACGAGCGCATACATGAGCTGAACCGCGAATATCGCGGCATCGACCGACCCACGGATGTGCTGTCCTTCGAATGCGACAACATCCCATTCGAGGACGAGGAGCTTGCCGACGTCGACGAGTTCGAGCTGGGGGACACCATTATCGCCACCGATGTTGCGCTGAGCCAGACGGAGGAGTACGGTACCACCTTCGAAGAGGAGGTCACCCTTCTTGTGGTGCACAGCCTTCTTCATCTGTGCGGCTACGACCATATCGAAGACGATGACTACGAGGTCATGCATGCCTTGGAGCTGAAGCTGATATCCCAATGGGAGCAGATGCACTCATGACGCGTAAAGGGTTCTCTTTGGCTTCGGCCTTCCGATGCGCCCTGCGGGGTATCTTCGACACCTCCCACGAGCGCAACTTCCACATCGAGCTCTGCTTCATGGTGCTGTGCATAGCGATGGGCTTCGCGTTCGGCATCACTGCCGGCGAATGGCTTGTTGTGGTTGCCTGCTTTGGGCTTGTGCTGGGCGGCGAGTGCATCAATTCATCCATTGAGGCGGTGGTGGACCTTGCCAGCCCCGAGTTCCACGAGCTGGCACGCAAGGCCAAGGATGCCGCTGCGGGCGGGGTGCTGCTGTTCAGCATTGCCTCGTTCATCATCGGGCTCATCATCTTCGTTCCGCGCATCCTTGTTGCACTCAACCTCCTTTAGCCTTTCCTTTGAAAGTTGGGAATCCATGGACACCTCTTCCGCACAGAGCAACCCCTCCTTCCGATCGGGCTTCGTCACGCTTATCGGGCGGCCAAGTTCCGGCAAGTCGACCTTGCTCAATGCCCTTATGGGCAAGAAGCTTGCCATAGCCTCGCCAACGGCCCAGACCACGCGTCATCGTTTTCGCGCGGTGCATACCACCGATACCCATCAGATGGTGATCGTGGACACCCCTGGCGTCCACAAGCCCCATGATGCGCTGGGTGAAGAGTTGAATACTACCGCGCTGAAATCGCTTGACGGCATCGATGTTGCTGCGTTCCTGCTAGATGCCTCGGCCCCCTTCGGCCGTGGCGACGAATGGGTGATCACCGAGCTTTCCAAGGAGAAGTGCCCGAAGGTGCTGGTTCTTTCCAAAGTGGACCTGGTAGACGGGGAGCAACGGCAGGAACAGCGCAGGAAAGCCGAGGAACTGGGCGAGTGGGACCAAGTGATCGAGCTCTCCTCCGTTACCGGTGAGGGGCTTGAATCCTTTATCGATGCCGTTGTTGCCCGATTGCCCGAAGGCCCGCTGTGGTTTCCGGCCGATATGGAGACCGATCAGCCGCTGGAGGTCATCATCGCCGAGTTCATCCGCGAGAAGATCCTGCTCACCGCCCATGACGAGGTGCCCCATGCTGTGGGCGTGGTTGTCGATTCGATGGACTACAACCGCAGGAAGAACATGCAGCGGATCTATGCTTCGGTGTATGTCGAGCGTGATAGCCAGAAGGGCATCATCATCGGCAGGAACGGAGCCGCTATCAAGGAAGTGGGCACGCAAGCCCGCGAAGACCTTGAGACATTGCTCGGCCATAAGGTGTTCCTTGACCTGCGGGTGAAGGTTCGCAAGAACTGGCGCCGCGATCTTAACCAGATCCGTCGTTTCGGCTATGGCGAGGGCGCTTAGGCTCTGTGGCATCTCGAACCTACAGCCTTAGGGCATTGGTTTTGCGTCGCACGAAGCTGGGTGAAAGCGACGTTATCTGCACGCTGCTTGCCGAAGACGGCTCCCAGGTTCGAGCAATCGCGAAAGGCGCACGCAAGCCGAGCTCGCCCTTTTCCTCTCGGCTGGAAGTATATGCGGTTTGCGACCTGCTGCTTTCACAGGGCCGCTCGCTCGATATCGTTAAGGAGGCGCGACTGGTCGATGGCAATGCCCATCTTCGCTCGGACATCTCGCCTATGCAGGGTGCCGCCCCTATAGTCGAGCTGCTTGACCGGGCCACCCAGGTGGGCCTGCAGGACAGGCGTCTGTTTCCCATGGCATGTGCCGCGCTCCATGCTTTCAGGCAAGCTCAGTGCCCTTATCCGCTTCTTACCGTGGCCCAGTTGCTCAAGTCCCTTGCTGTGCTGGGGTTCTGCCCTCGTTTCGATGTTTGCGTAGCCTGTGGCAAGCCCGTATCGCTTTCGCAGGGTGCGGCAACGGTACCGTTCTCGGTTCAGGAGGGCGGCGTTTTGTGCCGCGATTGCTCGGTCTCCTTCGACGCCATGCGCTTAGACGGGAGTCTTGCCACCTGGGCGCATTCGCTCCTGTACAGCACGTTCGAGGCAATAGCCCAGTACCGCTGTGATTCGCGTACCTGCCTTGAGATGATGCGTTTCCTGCAGATATGGGTTCGACAGCATTTGGGGCTAAGGCTTAAATCCTTGGATTTCCTCATCTCGAATCATCTTTGATCTGCTCTTATGGTTCTCCTTGGCCGCTAGGGCAGATTGATTGGCTCAAACCACTTCAAAATTTCGTTTAACCCCCTATAATTCTAAGTCGTTGTGATGAGGATTGGAGGGAACCGGCTATGGCGAATTGGTCGTTGGTCTCAGAGCTCTCGGCTCTGCTCATCACTGCCATCATCGCGCTCTTCTTCTTCGATCCCAGGCAACCCCGATCGAAGCGCCGTAACCTGTACTGGACGTGTTTGGGCCTTACGGCGCTTTCCATCGTGCTCGACATCGGCACCGTTGTTGCGATAGGCGCGGGCCCTGAATGCCCGATAGCCCTTAACTATGCAGTGAACACGGCATATTTCTGGGTA
>CAVDDI010000066.1:0-8671 GCA_963607675.1 bacterium
GAATAAGGCGGAGCGCAACGTAACGCTGCTGATCAACGAGCTTTCTCAAAACATGAATGAAGTTAACCGGAGGCTGGCCGCGTTGGAATCTTCAAAGCGCGATAAGTTCGTTGGGGGAGTGTATCAGGAGGCGTTTTTGGACTCTGTTGTTGACGAGGTGGAGGAAGGCAAGGTTCGTCTTTGTGTAAACGCCTTCCTTAATCTGATGGGCGACGAGAGCGCCAGCGATAGCTTTGCCCTCACGCTCTTTGATGACCTATCCAGGCTCAACGCCCTGGACCTTAGGGTTTTGCGACTTCACGGACACCATGTTGTTGGCTACGACAACCCTGATGACCTGACGACCTTGATGTCGGAGGAGCAGATTGATGAATATCAGTATCGGGTCATACGGGAGAAACTCTGCCGTTTCGGGCTGCTGGAGAGCAGGAATGAAGAGAGACGAGACAAGAACCTCGTTGAGGTTCAGTCGTGCCTGACGGAGTTGATCAAACAGCTGTCCTCAACGAAGAAGGTCAAGCTGCCAAAGCCGCCGAAGATCCAGAAGTTGAGGTCCTCCGACTCTTACACGATTTCGTCGCTCGGTAATCGCTATCTTCGGTTGATGGGGCCAGTGACTGCTGAATAGGGCTTCTTTGGGGCCACATTGTGGGGCGCTGGGCTTGTCTGCACCCCCCTACCGTCAAGGATCTTTCGCAAATTTAAACTGACCTCTACTTATCCCCCGGCATGACTTCAGGCTGACGTCGGCTAGGCGTACCAGCGCAACCATGTCGCTGTTGAGCTGCTTGTTTATGTTAGCGATGGCGTGGCCAACGGGGCCGAGCGGCTCTGGGTTCGTTGCGTTCGGCCGGTCGTTGCGGTCGAGCGGCCCGCCTTCGGCGCGGCTTTGGTGAGGTCCCCGAAGCCGCGTTGCGTGTGGGCCGCGGAGTTTGCGAAGCCGTATGGCGCGGGCTCTTTGTTGAAGGCGGCTCTCCCGTATATGAGGAAGGGCGCGACACTTTGGTCGTCGATGATGCGAGTAGGGAGCTTGGTTCTTCTCGGTAGCGTTCAGTACGCACCGCCCTACTGACTCATATTGCGCAAACTAACGATAACCGTTAGAATATGCAATATGAATCAGTACGTTGAACATACCGCCAAGGGTTCGGTCGCCGCGCCTCAGCTGCCCGACTGGGCGCTATCGCACGGCGTGACCTCTCTCACCGCGGAGGACGTGTCGCACCTTTGCGGCGTGCCTGTGAACCAGGTGCCCCAGCGCCTCGCCCCACTGCGGAAGGGCTCCCGCCTCTTCTCGCCGGCGCGCGGGCTGTGGGTGCCTGTTCCGGCCGAGTACCGGACCTGGGGCGCCCCGGACCCGCTCCTCTACATCGACGACATGATGCAGCACCTCGGCACGGGCTACCTCGTGGGCTGGCTCACGGCGGCAGCTCGTCACGGTGCGAGCCACCAGGCGCCGCAGATGTTCCAGGTCGCGACATCGAGGAGCCTGCGGGGCCGCGACCTCGGCCGCTCACGGGTGCAGTTCTACGTGCGCTCCTACGCTTCGACGGCGCCCTGCTCGCAGCGCGAGCTCGCCAAGACGGGCGCGAGGGTTGCCTCGCCGGGCATGACGATGCTCATGCTGGCCGCCGACCCCGGTTTCTGCGGCGGGATGGGCAACGTGGCAACGGCCATTGTCGAGCTTTCCGAGGAGAACCCCGGTTACCCCGGCGAGCTGGTTTCCGCGGCGGGGCTCTTCACCGACGCCGCGCCGCGTCGCGTGGGGCGGATCCTGGACGAGTTCGGCGACGGGGCCCCGGAGGGCCTCAGGGAATACTGCGCCGCGCTCGCAAGCCAGCCGTCGTACCTCTCGCCGTCCGCGCCCAAGGCCGGCGCGCTCGACCGCACGTGGAACGTAGTCCTCAACGAGGAGGTTGACCCGGACCTATGATCAGGAGAAGCGACATCGTCCAATGGGGCGTCGCGCACCCGTGGCAAAACGAGAACCAGATCGAGCAGGACCTGCTGCTGTCGCGCGCGATGATCGAGATCGCCAACGACCCGTTGCTGGGGGAGGAGCTCGTCCTGCGGGGCGGCACCGCGTTCCACAAGCTGTTCCTTCCCGAGCCCTACCGCTACAGCGAGGACCTCGACTTCGTGCGCACCACCGGCGGCGGCATCGGCGACGTGATGAAGCGGCTCACCGCCCTGGGGCAGGAGCTCGGCTTCGACGTGCGCACCAAGATGGGCATGTACCCGAAGGTCATGTGGCGCTTCGCCTTCGCCGACGGCGTGCCCGGCAAGATCAAGCTCGAGATAAACACCTTCGAGCGCTCGCCCATGATGGAGCTGACCACCTGCGCGCACTCGGTCGAGAACCCCTTCTACACCGGCGGCGCGCTTATCCCTACGTTCCAGCCGGAGGAGCTGGTGGCCACAAAGCTGCGCGCCCTCTACCAGCGAAAGAAGGGCCGCGACCTGTATGACCTATGGCTCGCGCTCACGGTGCTCGATCTGGACCCGGAGAGGATCGCGGCCGCCTTCCCGGCCTACCGCCCCGAGGGCGTGACCGGTGATGACATGCTGGCGAACCTTACCCTTAAGCTGCAGGACCCCGAGTTCCGCAACGACGTCTACGCCATGATCAAGGTGGGCGCGCCGGCCTACGACCCGGACGCGGCCAGCGAGCTGGTGGCGAGCGCGCTGCTTTCAGGGATTTAGGCACTGCTTAACTGACAGAGATTGCGTAAACTGACGAAAATCGTTAGATTTTGCAATCTCAATCGGGATGTTCTGGGTTTTGCTTTACCGATGGCGCTAAGGATGGCGCGGATGGACAGAGTTTAGCGCTTCGAGCTTGTCCTAGCGTCAACGTGATAATCTGCTAGAGGATAGCAGTGAAAGGCTTCGGCCGACACCTGGGAAAGCCCGATGCGTCGGGCTTTCCTTTTGTGTGCGCATGTGTGGCGGGTTTCTCGGCTAGCTCTTCTTGCGGGTGCCCTGGATAAAACCGGGGTGCATCCGAGCAGCGGACACGCTCTTACAAAACCCGGAGGTTTTTCATTCTGCGGCATGCTGGTCGCATGCCTGCGATACTGCAACGAGGGCAGGCCGAATGAGAAGCAGGGCTGGATGAGCCCGATGCAATATCGAAGGAGCCTGGGCTGGCAGCGTAGCTGGTCCAAAGAAATGTCCGCACCCCCGTACCTGCCGTCCGCCCCATCCCCCCCCACGATTGATGCGTCGAACCGACCCTCGCATGCGCAGTTCGATAATCGCCAGCTTTTATCGCCCTCCCTCCTTATGCCTGCTCTTCCTTGCTGAAGCCCATATGCCTCCGCAACTGCTCGGCGGCGTGGCGCTTGCCATCCATGTTCACATGCGTGTAGATGTCCATGGTTATCTTGCTGCTGGCATGCCCAGCCAGTTCCTGCATCACCTTGGGGTGCACGCCCGCCCGCGCCAGCGCCGTAAGGTAGCTGTGACGCAGCTCATGCAGGCAGAAGCCGGAAAGCCCTAGCTCAACGCGGTCGTGCGCCCACCAGCGCCCCATAAGGTCGGGGTGCACGCGTGCGCCGTTCCTGGCAACAACCACGGGGTCTTGGTCGCCGCAGGCAAGCCCGCGGGCAAGCTGAGCCCGCCTGTGGGCCGCTAGCGCCGCGGCCGATTCCGGGGTCAGCGGCAGCAGGCGCATGCCGGCCGTGGTCTTCGTGCTTTTAAGGTTGCGGCGGCTGTCGTAGCTGTGGCGCACGTCTATCAGGTTCTCTTCCATGCTCACATCACCCCAGGAAAGCCCACATATCTCCCCACGGCGAAGGCCCATGGTGGCGGCAAGCAGCCAGGCGAAGTCGTGCTCGGCGGCAGGATCCAGCCCTGTCACCAGGCGGTTCAGCTGCCCCGCGGAAAGGGCGCGCCTGGGACGGGAATCGCATCTGGGCGGCTCGGCCACGCGGCATGGGTTGCTGCTGCACCGTTCTTCCTTCATGGCTTGGTTGTACAGCAGGCTTATGGCGTGGTGGATGGTGCGAACGTAGGTGCCGCTTGCGTCCTTGCCCGAAAGCGTGCCGTTGCCGCTGCGCAGGTTCGCGTACATGTCGTTCAGCATCCCCGGGGTCACGCTACGGAAATCCACCCGGCCTATGTGCAGGCAGGCGGTTTTCAGCACCGTTTCAAGCTGGCGCATGCGCGAATCGGAGTAGTTGCCCGAAGCGCGGCGGTTCCTGATAAGGCGCTCGCATTCCTGTTGGAAGGTGCTTGCTGCCAGCCCCGGGCTTTGCTCGGCTTCTACTTGGGCAATGAAATCGCGCAGAAGCAGCTTCGCCTGGGTGAAGGTGCCGGAAACCCTGCGCGTGCGGCAGTGGTACTTGCCGTCGGCCGGGCTCTTGCCGGTGCACACGCGCAGCTGCCATTTGCGGCAACGCCCGCGTGGCCTGTCCTTTTCCAGCTGCACGATGCATCCCCTTCCTCCTATGCGCGCCATGGCTGCACCATCGCCTTCATGCCGTGGCGGGAAGCTCTCTTGGTGGCTTGGCGCACGTCGGCTGCAGCGGCCCCGTCGGCAGCGGATGCCGCGCCGGCTGCAGCCCCTCCGGCAGCGGATGCCGCGCCGGCAGCAGCCCCTCCGGCATCGGGCACCGTGCCGGCTGCAGCGCCCCCGCATTCAGCGGCGAGCGCATTGCCCCTAGCCGCCTTGGCTGCAGCCATCCCGCCGGCCGTGTTGGGGTAGGGGGCTGTGCTTGCTTGGCACACAGGGGTCGGGGTTGCGTAACGTAACTTGGCGGACGGCATAAGCCCTCACCTTCCTTCTCCAGGCTCGTGTTTAGGCTGCGGTTTGGGTTTACCTGGTAAAACAATGCTAAAGGCAGGGGCCTTCATGCCTGGGTGCCAATGCTTCGGCGCACCGGGTGCATGCCGCGTGAATCGAACAAACCGTAGGGATGCTGCGAAACGTTGGCCCCGGCATGCCCACCACGCGCCGTCCCGCGCGGCGGAGCGCTAGAATACAAAGCCAATCCATTGCTTGTTTCCGCCGCGTTGGCCCGGGCCGCGCGGCTTGCATTGTTAGGACGGTTCCATGCCCATCGATCTTGATACCCTGAACGGCCCCCAGCGCGAAGCGGTCCTCTGCACGGAAGGCCCGCTGCTTGTTCTGGCGGGTGCGGGCAGCGGCAAAACCCGCGTGCTCACGCATCGCATTGCCCACCTGGTGGAAGACAAGGGCGTTGCCCCCTGGAAGATCATGGCCATCACGTTCACGAACAAGGCGGCGGCAGAAATGCGCGAGCGCCTTGATGCGCTTATCGGGCCCGGTGCACGCGGCATGTGGGTTTCCACCTTCCACAGCATGTGCGTGCGCATCCTGCGCACCGACTGCGACCGCGTGGGCTTCGCCAAGGGCTTCACCATCTACGACGACAGCGATTCCAAGCGCCTGGTAGAGCAGATCATGGAGCAGGAGAACATCGACAAGAAGCGCTTCCCCGTGCAGGCACTGCGCAATCGCATCTCGCAGGCGAAGAACGACCTGATGACGGCCGAAAAATTCGCTGAGACCGCCGTCGACCCGGTGGGCAAGGTGGCCGCACGCGTTTACATGCGCCTGCAGGCACGCCTTCGCCAGCTGAATGCCTTCGACTTCGACGATTTGCTGCTGTACACCTGGCTGCTGCTGAAGAACCACCCTGATGTGCTGGATGCCTACCAGCGCCGCTTCCAATACATCATGGTAGACGAGTACCAGGACACCAACCACGCGCAGTACGTGCTTACGCAGCTTTTGGCTGCTGCACACCAGAACATCATGGTGGTGGGCGACGACGACCAGTCCATCTACTCGTGGCGCGGCGCCGACCTGCGCAACATCCTGGATTTCGAGAAGGATTACCCTAACGCCCATGTGGTGAAGCTGGAGGAGAACTACCGTTCGCTGGGCAACATCCTGGCGGCGGCGAACGCGGTTATCGCCAACAACATCACGCGCAAGCCGAAGAAGCTGTTCACCAGCCAGCCGGCGGGCGACAAGATCTCCGTCTACAGCGCCACCGACGAACGCGACGAGGGCCGATGGATCGCCTCGGAGATCGAGCACCAGCATGGCGGAGGGGTCTCGTACAACCAAATCGCCGTGTTCTACCGCACCAACGCGCAGAGCCGCATGCTTGAAGACATGCTGATGCGTGCTGGCGTGCCGTATCGCCTGATCGGGGGCACGCGCTTCTTCGACCGTGCCGAGATCCGTGACGTTATGTCCTATCTTAACCTGGTGGTTAACCCCGCCAACGACGTTGCCGCCCATCGCGTTATCAACGTGCCCAAGCGCGGCATCGGCAAAACCACGGTAGAGCACATCGACTACATCGCCCGTGAAACGGGCATCACGTTCCTGCAGGCTGCCGAGCTGTGCGTCGCCGATGAGGGCATCCGCGTCTCCACGCGCCGTTCCATCGGGGAATTCGTGCAGCTTATCCATGAGTGCCAAACCTACGAAGGTGATCTTCGCAAAGTGGTGGAAGCCATTGCGGAGAAGTCGGGCATCATGGCGCAGTACCGCGCCGAAGGCAGCGACGAGGCAGCCGGTCGCATCGAGAACATCCAAGAGCTCTTCGGCGTTGTGGACGAATACGCCAGCACGCACGATGATGTAGACGCCCTGTTCGAGCCGCCCACGACCGAAACCGTGGAAAGCGACGAGCAGCCGCCGGTGCGCGTGTTCCAGGCGAACAGCCTGCCCGACTTCGTTGAGTGGGTAACGCTGCGCACCGATATGGACACCATGGCTGAAGACGGCGAGGCCATAACCATGATGACCATCCATGCCGCCAAGGGCCTGGAGTTCGATGTGGTGTTCGTGGCCGGTATGGAAGAATCGCTGTTCCCGCATGGCAATTCTTCGCAAGACGCGAAGGGTCTGGAAGAAGAGCGCCGCTTGGCTTACGTTGCCATCACCCGTGCGCGCAAGAAGCTCTACCTTACCAATGCGTTCACGCGCCAGATCTTCGGCCAGACCAACACCAATCCACCCTCGCGGTTCATCAGCGAGATCCCGGCCGAACTGCGCCGCGGCATCGGTATGGGGTCGGCGGGCTTTTCCGGAAGCGGCTGGGAAAAGCGCGGCAGCCGCCGTGGCATTGCCGGCTCCGGAGCAGAGGCGGGTGGCGGCCGCGTGTTCGGCCAGAGCAGTGCCTCAGGTTCGCGCCCGCGCCAACAGCAGCGCCCCACGGGTAACCCCGCTGCCGCCAAGAAGGCGGCTGCCAACATGACGTTTACCAAGGGCGATACGGTGGACCACAAGGTGTTCGGCCGCGGAACCATCACCAAGGTGGATGGCGATACGCTGCACGTGCGCTTCGCTCGCACCGGCCAAACCAAGAAGCTGCTGAAGGATTATGCGCCCATCGTTAAAGTGGGTTGACGCTGCGAAGGAGCTGGGCACCCCATCTAGGCCTTCAATCGTCGGTCGCGTACGAAGTACGCTTCCCTTCTCTTTCAGGTCTATCTGGGGCACCGATCTCCTTCTCGCTGTCACGTCCGATGCGTCGAATTATTCGCGGTTGTTTCTGCTGCGAAGGAGCTGGGCGCTGAACGAGCAGGGCTTTTCACGAAGGCGGTACGGAAACGTGCGGCCTTCTTTCGTTTCGCGCTACAATTGACAAGTTCTACACGTTTGCGCGTGCCGAAGCGCGCTTGTTGAGGAGGCTACATGGCTAACCAGGTTTTTATCGTCGGTCACAAGAACCCCGATAACGACTCCATCGCTGCTGCTGTCAGCTATGCATATCTGAAGAACGCCCTCGAGGCGAAGAAGGCCGAGCCCGAGGCCGAGTACGTTGCCTGCTGCCTGGGCCCGCTGCCGCAGGAAAGCGCAACCATCTTGGAGCAGGTTGGCCTGCCCGCCCCGAAGCTTATCGATAAGGTGGGCGAAGGCGACAAGGTTATCCTGATAGACCACAACGAGTCCACCCAGATGGTAGACGGCATCGCCGATGCAGAGATCGTCGAGGTTGTTGACCATCATCGCATCGCCGGCGATGTGGTTACCGGCAACCCCATCCTGTATCTGAACATCCCCGTTGGTTCCACGGCAACCATCGTAAGCAAGCTCTTCGAGCAGCTGAATGTCGAGGTAACGCCCGCCATCGCCACGGTGCTGCTTTCCGCTATCATGACCGACACGGTTATCACCAAGAGCCCCACCTGCACCGATTATGACCTGGTGCAGGCTGAAAAACTGGGCGCTATCATCGGCAAGAAGCCCACCGAGTTCGGCCTTGAGGTGTTCAAGATGCGCGGCGGCGATAACGACCTTTCCGTCGAAGAGCTGTGCACGCACGACTCCAAGGAGTTCAAGAAGGGTGACGAGGTGTACATGGTTGCCCAGCATGAAACGGTAACGCTCGATGTTGCCATGGAGCGCGAGGCGGAATACCGCGAGTTCCTGAAGGCCAAGGTTGCCGAAAACGGGTACAAGTTCGCACTGCTGCTGGTAACCGACATCTTCAACGAGGGCTCCAAGTTCATCTGCGAAGGCGATGTAGCCCCCGTGTCCGAGGCATTCGGCATCGATGCCACGAAGGCCGAATGGGTAGACGGCATCCTGTCCCGCAAGAAGCAGGTTATCCCTCCGCTGTCCTAAGATTACGTCGTTCTACGAACGACGTAATACACACATTAAACGCGACGACGCTGCGCG